>JAGNPU010000059.1 GCA_017989485.1 Neisseriaceae bacterium | reverse complement strand
GCGTTTGGCCGCCACCGAAGCGTGCTACTCACGCTACCGGGATGCGGGGCAGTCGTGTAATGCCGCCAAGCGCTTAATCGTGGCCGAGTCGGTGGTGGATGAGTTCCTGGGTTATTTTCAAGAAGCCGCTGCCAGGCTGACGATGGGCAATCCTTTGCTGGACAGCACCAGCCTGGCGCCGTTGCATACCGAAGCCGTGCGCCAGCGGTTACATGCTCAAGTGAAAGACGCCTTGGACAAGGGCGCCATTTTGTTGCGTGGGGGCTACATTCCGCCCGGCCAAGGGTATTTCTACCCGGCCACCATTGTGGATCAAGTCAATCAAGACTGCCGGGTGTATGATGAAGAGGTGTTTGGGCCGGTGATCAGCCTGTTGCGCGCCAAAGATGCCGCCGATGCGATCCGCTTGGCCAACGACACGCCGTTTGGCTTGGGTGCAAGCATTTACAGCCAAAACGAAGCAGAAGCATGGCGACTGGCCCAGCAACTACAGGTGGGCAGCGTCTTTATGAATCGGCACACCAGCAGCGATTTGCGGTTGCCGTTTGGTGGGGTTAAGTCCTCTGGGTTTGGGCGCGAGCTATCGGAATTCGGCCTGTACGAATTTGTGAACGTGAAAACGTATTGGCAAAAATAAGCCGTCAGATCCAGATTAAGGGTGGTGATATGCTGCAAAAAAATTGTCGCGCGGTATCGGTCGGCTTGTGCCTAGGTTTGATGGCTTCTGTGACCATGGCTGCAAGCACGCCTAAAAAAAGCCCGCCAGCGACGGCGAGTAGCAAAGGGGGCAGCATGGCTTATACGGCCATGACCCACGTGGCTTTTTTTGACGTGGCCGGCCGTTTGATCGGCAGCGAGGCGGGGGCCAAGTATGAGCGTCGTGCCCGCTTACGTCAGAACGAGCCCATCCAGATTCAAGACTTTTATGTGCCCGCACGGCAAAAATATTCCAACGTTTATGTTTTGGACAGCCGCGAACAGTTAACCCAGTTTATGCCGCGCATCAGCAATGGTGAAGTGATGTTTTGGTATGAAAATGGCCAGCCCAAGATGAAGGGGCAGTATGTGAAGGGGCGCCAAGAGGGCGAGTGGCGCAATTGGCATCCTAATGGCAAACTGTCGGCACAGCTGTTTTATGAGGGCGGCAAGGTGTCTGGGCGGGGCGCTCGTTGGTATCCGAGTGGTGGCAAGGAAAGCGAAATGATGTTTAAGCAAGACCTGGCCGAGGGGCCGTGGTTGCGCTGGTATGAGAACGGTCAGATGCGCAGCAACATGAAAATGGTGCGCAACGAAGTGGTTGAGGTGCAAAGTTGGGATGAAGAGGGGCGTCAAACCCTAGACATGTTTTACACCAAAGACGGCAAGCGAAACGGTGTGCAAACGGAATGGTTTGGCAACGATCAAAAATCCTCGGAGCTGATTTTCAAAGACGATGAGGTCATCGACCGATCGTTTTGGGACACCAAGGGCAATTTGATTAATGAAGATCAGGGTGACCTGATGTATCCAGAACCGTAAGCCACATGAACAATCGCCCGTTAGGGCGATTTTTTTAAGCCCGAGCTTGCTGGCACAGGGTGTGGATGATGTGGGCCATGTCGACGACCTCAGGCCGCTTGTTTAAGGCTTCGGCATAGCCTAGCTGGAGATTGGCCAAGCGTTCGCTGTTTTGGTTTAAGGGTACCTGAATCAGGGTGCCCTCGGCCAATAGGGCTTTGACCTTGTGCTCGGGCAGCCAGGCAAAACCATGGTTGTTTAACACCATGGCCAACATGGTGTCAAAGCTGGTGACGGTCCAGCGTTGGGTTGAGCCTAACCAGCCATGATTGGCCTCGTGGCGGCGGCCACTGTCGCGCACCACGATTTGGCGGTATTCGGCCAGGGTGTCTAGGTCGATGGCCTGTGTGCTGGCGGCCAGAGGGTGCTGTGGGTGGCACACGCACACGAGCGAGGCGGACAGCAGGTGTAGGGTCACGCATTGGCTCGGCAGGGCATTGGCAATGCCTAATTCAACCATGCCTTCTTCCATCAGTTCCTGGGTGCCGGAGAGGGCGCTTTCGTATAGGCGAATACGGTGGTTGGGATAGGCGAGGGAAAACTGCTCAAAGGCGGCGTAGAGAATGTCGTAAGGAAACAAAATGTCGACGGCCAAAGACAGCTCTGAGCGCAGGCCGGGTCGATAAAGGTCGGCTAGGCGTTCGACTTTACGGGCCGTGCTGAGCAGGTGTTTGGCCTCGGGTAAGAGGGCCTTGCCCAAATCGGTGAGCACGGCTTTGCGCCCTTCGATGATGAACAGCTCCTGGCCTAAGAGGTCTTCCATTTTTTTGATGGCGTGGCTGACCGCTGACTGGGTTTTGTTTAAATATTCGGCGGCAGGCAAAAAACCATCGTGTTCCACCGTGGCCACAAAGGCACGCCATTGTTCTAAGCTGATTCTGGCCAACATCACAACCTCCTTTAAAAACGGCTAAGGCCTTATTCTACTGTCTTTTTCTGGATAGATGAATAATATTAATCTATTTCATGAGATTATTGCGATAGTCAATAGGCTGGAAATTGTCGATAATCCAAACCTATCATTTACGCATGATCAATGGCCCGTCTGCCATGACGGGCATTGCCCCTACAATACTGGGCTTGCATCGGCAGGCTTGGTCCCTCTCAGAAAGGATGCACATGTCACAATATTTACAAGCATTGAAAAACAGACGGTCTATTTATGCCCTAGGCAATCAGGTTGCGTTGAGCAATGGCGAGTTGGCAACCCTGATCAAAACCGCCGTGGATGAAAGCCCCAGCTCATTTAACTCACAGTCGTCACGCGCGGTGATTTTATTTGATCAGGCCCATGAGCGTTTGTGGGACATTACCGAAGCGGCCTTGCGCGCTTTGGTGCCGGCAGAAAACTTTGGCCCAACGGCACAAAAAATGGCCGCGTTTAAAGCCGCCAAAGGCACGGTCTTGTTTTATGAAGACACCAGTGTGATAGAAGGCTTACAGGCTCAGTTTGCCGCCTATGCCGACAACTTCCCGATTTGGTCTGAGCATTCAACCGCGATTGCGCAGCACTCCGTGTGGGCGACCTTGGCCGAGCACAACGTGGGCGCCAGCCTACAGCATTACAACCCTGTGATTGATGCCGCCGTGCAAAAAGAATGGGCCTTGCCGAGCAATTGGGTGCTGCGCGCACAAATGCCGTTTGGTTCGATTGAAGCGGCTGCAGGTGAAAAACAGTATATGGCCCACGAGGCGCGTTACAAGGTCTTCGGCTAAAAGCGACGGCGCATCGGTGATGCCCGCCTTAATCAAAAGCCTTTCTTCGGAAGGGCTTTTTTGTATTTTGGCTTGATGGGGCGCAAGGACTGGGGCATCAGCAGGGCGGGGGTGGGGGAAAAGTTTTAAGTATCGGTTAAAATCCCCTATAATCTTTCTGGTCAGATCAAGAACAATAAAATTACTTAGGAAGAGACATGAATAAACTGGTTTTGGTGCTTAACTGTGGCAGTTCTTCGGTTAAGTTCTCAGTCATCGATGTGAGTACGGGGGAAACCTTCATCAGCGGCTTGGCGGAAAAGCTAAACCTGGCCGATGCCGTCATGACGTTTAAGCAGGGCGAGGATAAAGAGGTGGTGCCGATGAGTGCGGATGGCTCTCATCGCGGTGCCATCATGCTGATCTTGGCCAAGCTTAAAGACATACAGCTGTTTGACGCCATCGGGGCCGTTGGTCATCGCGTGGTGCACGGCGGTGAACGGTTTTCAGCCTCGGTCATCATCGATCATGAAGTATTGTACGACATTGAGGCCTGTTTTAACCTGGCGCCCTTGCATAACCCTGCCCACTTAATGGGCATTAACGTGGCCCAAGAAGCGTTTGGTCATTTGAAACACGTGGCCGTATTTGACACCGCTTTTCACCAAAGCATGCCGCCGCATGCGTTTTTGTACGCCGTGCCCATGGTGTTGTACCGCGAGCATGCGGTTCGGCGTTATGGTGCCCACGGTACCAGCTACCGCTACGTGTTTAAAGAAGCGGCACGGTTGTTAAACAAGCCCAAAGAGTCTTTGTCTATGGTGGTGGCGCATTTGGGCAATGGCTCCTCGATTACCGCCATTGCCAACGGCCAGTGCCAGGACACCAGTATGGGCCTGACGCCGCTTGAAGGCCTGGTGATGGGCACGCGTTCGGGCGACATAGACCCCAGCATTTTTTCGTTTTTGAAACAAAACCGAGGCTACGACATTCAAGAAGTCACCACCATGCTGAACCGTCGCAGTGGTTTAAAAGGGCTGTCGGAGCTTTCTAGCGACTGTCGTGAGCTGACGGCTGCGGCCGAGGCGGGCCACAAAGGGGCACAAATTGCCTTAGACGTGTTTGCCTATCGTTTGGCCAAATATGTGGGCGCCATGATGGTGGCCGCGGGCGGCTTGGACGTGTTGGTGTTCACCGGCGGCATCGGTGAGAACTCGGCCTATATGCGTGAAAAAGTATTGGCTCATCTGGGCTGCTTTGGGTTGAAGCTGGATCCCAAAGCCAACGCCGAGAAGGTCATGGGCAAGGCCGGCATTATTTCCAGCAGCAAAGCGCCGCTGGCCATGGTGGTGCCGACCAATGAAGAGTATATGATTGCGCTCGACACGGCCAAGCTGGTCAATCTGGATTAGACGGGCAATGAAAAAAACCTCTGGTGACACACCAGAGGTTTTTTTTGTTGTTTGATGCCGATATTGGGTAAGATGGTGGCCTTAACCTATAGAGTGTGCCTCATGACCAAGAAAACCTATTGTTTGACCCTGTTGTTGCCTGCGCTCTTTTATTACGTGGCCTTAGACCTGTGGCCGCAGACCCTGTCCTCCTTGCTGTTTGGCTGGCCTTTAAGCGTGTTGCTGGGGCTGGGGGTGATGCTGTGGGCGGTGGTGGTGGGCCTGGTGTTCGCCCGACGCTCGGTGGCGAATGGTGCCGTCGTAGGGGGTGAACATGAATAAGCCGCAGTCAAAACACGATGTGAGCGGCTTTTATCTGGCAGGGCGAAACATTGGGGCATGGCAAAATGCCTGGGCGCTGACCGGCGACTATCTGTCCGCCGCGGCCTTTTTGGGGGCCATTGCGCTGTATTACAGCGCGGGCTTGGATTCTTTGTATTATGCCGTGGCCACGCTGCTGGGCTGGCCGCTGCTGTTGATTTTGTTTGCCGATCGGCTGCGTGCCGCCGGCGCCTTTACCCTGACGGGGGTGTTGCAGCAGCGCTTTGCCAGCGTCCGCCTGCAGGCCTTAAGCGCCAGCACCAGCCTGTTTGTGAGCGTGTTTTACCTATTGGTCCAGCTGATCGGGGCGGGCAAGCTATTGAGCCTGCTGTTTGGCTGGTCTTACGGCGGGGCGCTGGCCTGCGTGTGCGCACTGACGCTGTTGCTGGTGTTTGCCGGCGGCATGAAGGCCACCACCCTAGTGCAAAGCGTGAAGGCGGTGTGTTTGTTTGTGTGCGCGGGGGTGTTGGTGTGGCTGGTGTGGCGGGCATTTGATTGGCAAATGCCCACGCTTTGGCAGGCGGTGGCGCGCATTCGGCCTGAGGCCTTATTGCCCAGCTCTGCCTTAAGTGACCCGATTGAACAGGCATCGTTGGTCTTGGGCTTGGTGTTGGGGCTGCTTGGCTTGCCCCACGTGTTGATGCGTTTTTTTACGGTTAAAAACCCTCAGGCCGCGATTCGTTCGGCGGCCTATGCCGGCGCCCTGATCGCCCTGTTTTTCAGCATGAACATCATTGTTGGCTTTGGGGCTTTGGTGTTGTTGGATGGGCAAAGCCTGAGCGGCGGCGGCAATATGGTGTTGTTGCATTTGGTGCAGCAGCTCGGCGGCGTCGGCCTGCAGTGGGTGTTGGCGATGGTGGTGCTGTTGACCATTTTGGCCGTCATGGCGGGCCTGGTGATGGCCGCCAGCGCCAATTTGACTCAGGATTTATTGCCGCTGCTGTGGTCCACCAACAGGCTGGGTGCCTTTGGGGCTAAGGGCGGCATTGTGCTGTTGCTGACGTTGGCGGGCTCGCTGGCATGGCTGTTTCAATATTTTAATCTGGCCTTTTTGTTTGGCCTGGCCTTTGCCTGGGCCGCCAGCGCTCATTTTCCGGTGCTGTGGGCCCAGTTTTTTCTGTCTGGATTTAATGAACGGGCCGCCTTTTATGGGCTGTTGAGCGGTGCCTTGGTGAGTACGGCGCTCATCGTCGCCAGCCCTACCGTCTGGGTGGCGGTATTGGGCTTTAAAAGTGCCTTATTCCCCTGGGCTAACCCGGCCTTATTTGCCGTGCCCATCAGTTTCTTGGTGATTGTGGCTCTGAGCATGAGGAAATCAAAATGAACCCTATAGACTTACAGGATTTACGAACGCAGCTACATGAAGGCGCGGTGTTGACCCGCCCTGAGGACATGGCGGCTTTTTGCCTGGATTATCGCCAGCGCTTTCACGGTGACGCGGTGGCGGTGGTGCAGCCGAACAGCACGGCCGAAGTCCAGGCCGTCGTGCGCTGGGCACAGCGCGCTCAGGTGCGCCTGACGCCGCAGGGCGGCAACACCAGCCTGTGCGGTGGGGCCACGCCCAGTGCCGATGCGGCCGATAGGCCCGCGATCGTGCTGTCCTTGAATAAGCTGAATCAGCTACGTAGCCTCAGCGTGGTCGATGGCTGCATGACGGTGGAGGCTGGCATGGTGTTGAAAACCGCCCAGATGACGGCGGCGGCGGCGGGCCGCTATTTCCCATTAAGCCTCGCCAGCGAAGGCAGCTGCCAAATTGGCGGCAACATTGCCTGTAATGCGGGCGGCCTAAACGTGGTGCGCTACGGCACCATGCGCGACTTGGTGATGGGCCTGGAGGTGGTGTTGCCCGATGGCACGGTGGTGGATGGGTTGACGCCGCTGCATAAAAACACCACCGGGCTGGATTTAAAGCAGCTGTTTATCGGTTCTGAGGGCACGCTGGGGGTGATTACCGCGGCCACGCTGAAGCTGTTTGCCCAGCCCAAAACCACGGTAACGGCCTGGGTGGGCCTGCCGAGCATTGAGGATGCCTGCACTTTATTGAGCCTGTTGCAAGGCGAGTTTGCGGAACGCGTAAGCAGTTTTGAGCTGTTGAGCGCCCGTGCTTTGGCGTTATCTTGCGCCTTTACCGGCCTGTCGGCCCCCGTGGCTGCCCCCTGGCACATCTTGCTGGAGCTCACCGATTCTATGATATTGCCGCAGCTGGCAGACGCCTTGTTTGAGGTCTTGGCCCAGGCCGGGCACGAGCAGGTGGTGGTGGCGCAAACGCAGCAGCAGCGCCTGCAGCTATGGCAGCTGCGTGAGTCGGTGTCGGAAGCGCAGCGCGATTTGGGGGCCAGCATCAAACACGACATTGCCTTGCCCATCAGTGGTGTGGCGGCCTTTATCCGTGAAAACATGCCTAAGGTTGAGGCCTTGTATGCCGACGCGGCTCTGGTGGTGTTTGGTCATTTGGGCGACGGTAGCCTGCATTATAATGTGTTTTTGGGGCAGACTTTGGGCCATGAAGTGTATGCCTCTGAGCAGGTCATCAATGCCACCGTATACGCCGATGTATTGGCATTTAATGGCACCATTGCTGCAGAACATGGAATTGGACAACTGAAAAAAGAATGGCTTAAAAGTCAGTTGGGAAAAGAGGAGTTGTCTCTTTTTAGAGTGATTAAGCAAAGCTTTGATAAGCACTTATTATTTAATAATGGCAAGATCATTGATATTTAATTCTAATATAACCCAGGCTTTTGGCTTACTTTATGCTTTACAAAAATTAACAATTGATTTATAAGGAGAAGTTTCTCAAGTGTGGTAAGTTTCTATACGTTAGTCAACCTAGTTACTATATTAAAACTTAGTGATGACAACATTATTAATAGGGGATGAGTATGGACACATTGAGAGCCTTAGTGGTTTTTATGAGTACGGTTGAGAACGGCAGCTTTTCAGATGCCGCTCGACGTTTGGGGGTCTCGCCGGCAGCGGTGAGTCAAAGCATTGCTAGGTTAGAACAAGAATTGGACGTGCGGTTGTTTAACCGTACCACCCGACAGTTGACGTTAACAGAAGACGGCCGCCGTTTTTATGATTCATCGCGTGGCCCGGCGCTGCAGTTAGACTATGTCATCAATGAGTTGCGCGACAGCGGCAACGAGCCCACCGGCCTGTTGCGGATCAGTTTGCCTAATTCATTTGGCCGACGTTTTGTGTTGCCATTGTTAAAAGAATTCAATATCCGCTATCCACGAATCCAGCTATACATTGGCATCGGTGACAGCGGCAGCGATTTAATTGAGGATGGCTTTGACGTCGGCATCAGCATTGAGTCGTCTACGGACAGCCGCGTGTCGGTGCGTTCGTTGACGCCGATTAATCAGTACGTGGTGGCTTCTCCTGAGTATTGGGAAAAGCACGGCAAGCCCGAAAACATCAATGAGCTATACGATCACGATTGCATTAACTATCAAATTCCCTCTACTGGCCGCATCAGTAAATGGCATTTCATGCAAAAAGGGGAACGGGTGGCTTTGGATGTGACGGGGACTTACACCTGTAACGACGTGGAAGCCATATTGTCGTTGGG
>JAGNPU010000339.1 GCA_017989485.1 Neisseriaceae bacterium | reverse complement strand
GTTCTCCTGCTTGACCACACGGCCTTGCTGATCCAGAATTTGCACCGTATTAGAGTGCGACACCGCGCCGCCTTTGGCCACTTGATACTTCACGTCCATCACCATGGCCAAGGCCCGCACCGAGGCATCGTCGCCGCTCAACAAGGTCCAGCTTTGGTCTAGGCCTTGCCCTTGGCCATAGGCTTTTAACACCTTGGGCGTGTCGGTTTTGGGGGTAAACGACACCAGCACAAAGCCGGTGTTTTGACGCTCTGCCGGGGTCAGCTGTTTTTGCACCTGTTTCAAACCGTGCACAATAATCGGGCAGGTGTGCTCACACTGGGTATACACCATGGCCACCACCTGTTTTTTGCCCTGTAGGCTAGACCATTGAAACACCTGATTGTCTTGCGTGCGCCACTGCCCACCCACATGGTAGCTAGAGTCGTCTGGCAAGGGGGCCGCGCTGCTGGCCATGCTGCTCAAGCCCAATAGGCTGCCGAGCAGTAAAATACTGAATGTGTTCATATGCTACTCCTTGATTATTTGGCACACCGAAAGCCGAGGCTGTTGAGGGTGAATTTGGCCTGTAGGCTAGAGCGAAAGCCATGGCGCATAAACGCGGCATAGTCGCCCGGATCCACGGCACCGACGGCGCCGGCGCCACAAAACATCTGTTGGTTAAAACTGCTGTCGGCCCGAGACTCACCCGACACCAGGCTGCTGTTGAAATCATCCGTCCATTCCCAGATCAGCCCATGTAAGTCGTGTACGCCCCAAAAATTGGCCGTGCCTTGCCCAACCTTGGCCAAGCTTTGCTGCGCCGGTTTGCCATACCAGGCCAAAATGGTCTGCTTGTAGCCCGCCTCTTGGCTGCCATTGGCCCGCTGCGCAGAAGCCATGGCCACATACTCCCACTGCGCCACCGTGGGCAAATGCTTGCCCTGTGCGCGGCAGTAGGCGTCAGCGGCAAACCACGACACGTTCACCACCGGCTTGTGGGCATCCGCAGGCTTGGCCTGATGGCTTTTCGGCCAGTGTTGTAGGTATTGAGCTTCAACAAAAACGCTGCGGGCCCGCCCCTTTTGCCACTGCGTTTGCTTGGCCACAAAGGCGGCAAAAGCGGCATTGGTGACGGGCAAGCGGTCTAGCTGGAACGCGGCGACTTGGACCTTAGGGCTATTAGGGCTTAAATAAAGCGGTCGATAGGTACCGGCCTTGATGGGGGCCATCGTCGATGCGCCCGCCGCCCCCACCAACGCCCAAAACACGGCGGCGACCCATAGGGTTTTGATCACGGTCACCCCCCTATTTCAACGCACGCTGCGTGGCCACTTGCTCAGGACGAATCTGGCCGCCCTGGTTGCCCCAGCTGTTTAAAACATAGGTCAGCACGTTGGCCACCTGCTCGTTGCCTAAGGCCACCGGCACCATCACATTGTTATACGACTGGCCGTTGACGCTGATGTGGCCACTTTGGCCTTTGAGCACAATGTTCACCGCACGCAGAGGATCTGCATTCAGATAGTCCGACTTGGCCAAGGGCGGATAAACCTTGGCCATGCCTTCACCATTGGCCTGATGGCAGCTTTGGCAGCTGGCTTGGTACACCCCTTTGCCCAATCGCATTTGATCGGCCTTATTGGTGGCGACCACGGTATTCGACACCGGCGCAGACAGGCTGTCTTTGGGTTGATAAATGGCTTCTTTTTGCTTGCCAGAATACACGGTTAAGTCATCAGGGCCTTGCACGGTTAAGATGCCCAGCGCCCCTTTATTAAAGGCGCGGAAAATGGCGTGATCCACCAAAACCAGATCGCCCGGCACGTCGACTTTGAATTCAGTGATGGCGGCGCCACCGGCCGGCACGAGGGTGGTTTGCACGTTTTCATTCACCAACGTCCCGCCTTCTACCCTCACCTTATCAAAGATCTCCCCAATCACATGGAAAGAAGAGGACAGGTTAGGCCCACCGTTGCCGACAAACAGGCGCACGGTCTCCCCCACGTTGGCCGTTAAGGCATTCTCGCCCGCGAGTGCCCCCACCGAGCCGTTAAACACCACATAGTCCGGCTGCTCCTTCACCGCTTTGTCTAGGTCAAAAGGCTGTAAGCCTGAAGCCCCATAGTCACCCTTGGTGTAAAAATCCCCCTGCATCACATAGTATTCACGGTCAACCTTAGGCAAACCCGCTTTGGGCTCGACCAAAATCAACCCATACATCCCGTTGGCAATGTGCATGCCGACCGGTGCGGAAGCACAGTGATACACATAGAGGCCAGGGTTTAAGGCTTTAAAACTAAACGTCGAGGTATGCCCAGGGGCGGTAAACGATGAGGCGGCTCCACCGCCAGGGCCGGTGACGGCATGTAAATCAATGTTATGCGGCATTTTGGAACTGGGGTGATTGGACAAATGGAACTCTACCTGGTCGCCTTCACGCACACGCATAAACTTGCCGGGCACCTGACCGCCAAACGTCCAGAACATATAGTCGACGCCATCGGCCAAACGCATGACTTTCTCTATGGTTTCGAGCTCAATAACGACCTTTGCCTCGTGGTCACGCACAATCGGCGGCGGCACGTTCGGCGCATGGGTCAAAATGGCCTGGATCACCGGCAGCTCCGCCGGCGCAGCGGCCTGATCCTGCCCTGGCTCGGGCGTCACGGTGTCGGTTTTGTCGGCGCAGGCGCCTAATATAAAGGCGCTGCTGATGAGGGCGGCAAGGAGGGTGAACTTCATGATGTCTGTCCTATCGTGTTTAAA
>JAGNPU010000338.1 GCA_017989485.1 Neisseriaceae bacterium | reverse complement strand
GTTTATTGGGTTTGTTGTTGTTGATTTTGGCGGCGGTGCCGAGCGTGGCCAGCGTGGTGATTACGGGCACGCGCGTCGTGTATCCAGGCCAAAAAAATGAGGTGGGCATTGAGCTCAAAAACGATGCTGACCAGCCTGCTTTGGTTCAGTCTTGGGTAGATTATTTTGACGCCTCAAAAAACCAGGCCAATTTGGCCGTGCCCTTTGTGGTGATGCCGCCGGTGTTTCGCATGGAGGCTAATGAAGGCCAAAGCGTGCGCCTGATGTACACCAAAGAGCCATTGCCGCTAGATCGCGAAAGCCTGTTTCGTTTTAATGTTTTAGAAATCCCCCCGGCGCCAGAAGCCGGCACGGACAACTATTTGTTGATGGCCATACGCCATCAGCTGAAATTATTCTATCGGCCAGATCAGATCAAACAAAAGCCTGAACAGGTAGAGCAGGCCTATGTTTGGCGCTTACAGCCTACGGCAAGCGGTCAATATGCCCTAGTCGTTGACAACCCAACGCCGTTTTACCTTAATCTGAGTGAGGTCACGCTACAGGCGGGCAACGATGCCGCCTGGGCCTATGAGGCAGACATGGTGGCGCCGAAAACGACGGGCCATGTGGTGTTGCCCTTGGTGGCGGCCGCCCAGGCGCAGCAGGTCCGTAGCCTGAAATTTGTCTACATCAATGATTATGGTGGCCGAGTGACGGTGACGGCGCCCGTGGCCCACTGATGACGCGCGATTGGATGACTTATTTGCCCGCGCTGTCGTTGGCGTTGGCTTCTGCTATGGCATGGCCTCAGGCCGTCAGTGGCGCTGAAGAGGGCCCTAAGCCCGAAGCTAAGCGCGCGAAGGCTCAGTTTGATGAAACCTTATTGCGCTTGTCCAGCGTCTATCCCATGGTGGATTTAAGCCAGTTCGCTCAGGCTGACGCGGTTTTGCCTGGGCGTTATTTACTGGATGTATACGTCAATAATCAATGGCAAAAAAATGCCTTGGTCACCTTCCAACAAGAGGGTGACCATTCGGTGGCGCTGTGCTTAGACGACCAGTTTTTGTTAGGGATTAGGGTTTTGGCGCCGCTTAAGCTGGCGAGCGCGGTCGCTTGCCCGAGCGTGGGCCAGCGCCTGCCGGGGGCAAGCTATGACCTTAACCTGCCCAGTTTAAGGCTAAACATGGTGGTGCCTCAGGCCTTGTTAAACGACAGCAGCGCGCAAGCCGTGCCCGCACACCTATGGGACAAGGGCCATTATGCGGCCTATCTTGACTACAATGCCAACAGCTACGCCACCTGGCCCGATGTTGGCCAAAGGCAAATTGACCACGCCATCGGCGTTCGGGCCGGCATTCACTTTGGCCGCTGGGCGATTCGCCACAGTGGCTATTACAGCAAGCCCGAGCGGCAATCAGGGCATTACCAAAGCAATGATGTGTACCTGCAAACCGACAGCGCCGCCTGGCGTAGCCAGCTGAAAATCGGCGATTTTTATGGCTATAGCCAATTCGTTGAGGGGGTGAAGCTGCGCGGCATCGAGCTCAAGACCGATGAGCGCATGCAGCCAGCACGCTGGCGCGGTTATGCGCCAGTGGTGCGCGGCGTGGCCATGACCCATGCCAAAGTCACCATCAGGCAACAACAGCGGGTGATTTATGAAAGCACGGTGCCGCCCGGCGCCTTTGCGATTAAAGATTTAAGCCCCTTGGGCTATGCCGGAGACCTCAAGGTGACGGTGACCGAGGCCGATGGCCGAGAGGTCAGTTTTACCGTGCCGTTTTCCAGCGTGGCTCAGCTGATACGGCCGGGGGCGATTTATTACAGCGCGGCGGTGGGGCGACTGCATGACGGTGATCACGTCACCGACGACATGGTGTGGCAAGGCAGCGTGCAGTATGGCTTAAGTAATTATTTGACCGTGAATACGGCGGCCCAGCTTCATCCTGAGTTTCAACTGGGGCAGGTTGGGGCCGCCATCAATACCCGCATTGGGGCACTGGGCATAGACTGGCGTCAGACCAAGGCAGATATGGGGCTAGGTCGCCATGAGCAAGGTCGACAGCTCAAGCTTAACTATCATAAGTTTGTGGCCAGCACCGACACCAATATTAATCTGACCGCCTATCGCTATAGTGCGACCGGGTTTCGTAACTTAGACGCTTATTTAAGGGCACACACGGCAGGCAACGCCCCCCCACGTGATGGTCAGCCCAAGCAAGAAGTACAGCTGACGCTTAACCAGACCTTGCCGGAAGGCTGGGGCAGCGTCTATGTGTCTGGCCTGCTGCGCGAGAGTTGGCACCGCGTTGGCCGCGACCGTGAGCTACAGTTTGGCTACAGCAATGGCTATCGGCGTTTAAATTATGGCGTGTCTTTTAATCAGGTAGAAGACGTGTACAGCGGCCGCAAGCAAAATCGCCTGTTGTTGACGTTCTCCCTGCCGTTCGATGTGATGACCCGGCCGCAATATCTAAACGTCAACCACAACCGCGGTCAGGAAGACGGGGGCTATACTCAGGTGGGTTTGAGCGGGGCCTTAGATCAGGGCAATCGCTGGTCTTACCAGGTTTCGGCCAGTCAGCAAAAGGCTGATTACAGCCTCAGCGCGGGGACGTATTACCGTTCTGGCAAAGGCAATGTGAGCGCTTCCGTCACCCATAGCCAACAGGGTCAGCAGGCCTCTCTTGGGGCTTCTGGAGCAGTGGTGTTACACCCCCTAGGGCTGTCACTGTCTGAAAACCTAGGCGATGCTTTTGCGATAGTCTATGCCGAAGGG
>JAGNPU010000058.1 GCA_017989485.1 Neisseriaceae bacterium | reverse complement strand
CCTTAGGGGGCAGCAGCAATGGTTATCCGAGGGAATCGGGTTTTGACATCACGGTGGCGTCTGAGGTGATGGCGGTTTTTTGCCTGGCCACCAGCCTGGCGGATTTGCAAAAGCGTCTGGGGGACATCATTGTTGGCTATACGCTCTCCGGTGAGGCCATACTGGCGCGATCATTGTCTGCTGACGGCGCCATGACGGTGTTGCTCAAAGATGCATTTATGCCCAATTTGGTGCAAACCATGGAGCATAACCCCGCGCTGATTCATGGTGGTCCGTTTGCCAATATTGCCCACGGCTGTAATTCCGTGGTGGCGACGCAAACGGCCCTGGGCTTGGCTGATTACGTGGTGACGGAGGCGGGCTTTGGGGCGGACCTAGGGGCAGAGAAATTTTTTGACATCAAGTGCCGTCAGTCTGGCCTGCGGCCGGATGTGGTGGTGTTGGTGGCCACGGTGCGGTCTTTGAAAATGCATGGTGGCGTGGCCAAAGACGCCTTGAAGACTGAGGATTTGGCGGCCCTGACGCGCGGCATGGTGAACCTGAACCGACATTTGGATAATGTGCGTCAGTTTGGCGTGCCGGTGGTGGTGGCGATCAACCATTTTACCTTTGATACCGATGCGGAAGTGGCCCTATTGCAGCAGCTGGTGGCCGAGCGCGGTGCTCAAGCCTATGTGTGTACCCATTGGGCTGATGGTGGGGCGGGGGCGGCGGCGCTGGCCGAGGCCGTGGTGGCGGCGACAAAGGCGCCTGCGCCGGGTGAGGGTTTTCGGTTTTTGTACCCAGATGAGCTGTCGTTTATCGACAAAATCAAGCAGGTCGCGACCAGGCTGTATGGCGCCAAGGACGTGCAGGCGTCTGCCGCCATTTTGGCGCAGCTACGCCAGTGGGAAGACATGGGGTTTGGGCATTTGCCCGTGTGCATTGCCAAGACGCAGTACAGTTTTTCCGTTGACGCCAGCCAATTGGGCGCGCCCAGCGGCCATGAGCTGCCGATTCGGGAGGTGAGGCTGGCGGCGGGTGCCGGTTTTGTGGTGGTGGTGTGCGGCAACATCATGACCATGCCTGGTCTGCCAAGAATGCCTGCGGCGAATCAAATCCATTTGGACGCGCAAGGATGGATCGAAGGGTTGTTTTAAGCGTCATTGAGCCTGTTGCTTATGCGCCAAAAAAAAGAGGTGAGTTAAAAAACTCACCTCTTTTGTCTGCCTGCGACAGGGTTAATTGGAGCTGCCGCTTGGCCTGTTTGCGTTTGGCCTTATGGGTTTTTTCGTGTGCCCCAGCGACGCGCTGTTTGGCGAGTACGGCATAGGGGTTTCTGGGGGCGAGGGTTTTGCCTCTGGTTTTCATGGGGTGTCCTTGTGTTGTAGGGGTAACGCGATTTAAGAGTGGCTTGCCGGCTTTTGGTTCCCCGGAAGGGTGCTGCCGTGCGGGATGGCTTAGTTTGTGGCCCTAGCGTTGCCGCAGCGGTTAATAAAAAAGCGCCCCTGCTGGGGCGCTTTCGGCGGGATGGTGCCAAGACGCTTAAGGGTGGCGCGCCTTAAACTCATCCATGAATTGAATCAAGGCTTGGACGCCGGCCAAGGGCATGGCGTTGTAAATGCTGGCACGCATGCCGCCCATAGACTTGTAGCCTTTCAGCAATTTTAAGCCTTGCTTGTCGGCTTCCTGGGCAAACAGGGCATCGCGTTCGGCAGATTCGGTGTGGAAGATGACGTTCATGGTGGAGCGTACGTCTGGGTGAATGGTGTTCTTATAATAGCCATTGCTGTTGTCTATGTAGTGATACAACAGGGCCGCTTTTTCGCGGTTTTTGACTTCGATGGCGTTGACGCCGCCCTGTTTGATCAGCCAGTCGAACACTAGGCCGGCGATGTAGACCGGATACGTGGCAGGGGTGTTGTACATGCCTTCTTTGTTGACGTGGCTTTTGTAATTCCACACGCTGGGCACCAGAGGCAAAGAGCGCTCCAGTAAGTCTTCGCGGATGATCACGATGGTGGTGCCGGCTGGGCCGATGTTTTTCTGTGCGCCCGCATAAATCACGCCAAAGTCGTTGACGTTGACGGGGCGAGAAATAATGTCGCTAGACATGTCGCACACGAGCGGTGTGCTGGTCAGTGCCGCCGTGGGCAAAGACTGATACTGCAGGCCGTGGACGGTTTCGTTAGACGTGTAGTGGGTGTACGCCGCGCTTTCGTCTAGCTGCCAGGCGCTGGGGCTAGGCAGGTTAGTGTAGTTGTATAGCTCACCTGCGTGGGCGGCCACGTGTACCTTGGCGTCGACCAGCTTGCCCATTTCGTGGTTGGCCATCAGGCTCCAGTTGCCCGTCACCACCGAGTTAATGCTTTTAAAGCCCTGAGCCAGGTTGAGCGAGAGCATGTTGAACTGGGCGCTGGCGCCGCCTTGCAAGAACAAAACCTTGTAATTATTGGGAATGTTCATCAGCTGACGTAGGCTTTGTTCGGCACGCGTCATGATGTCGATAAACAAATCGCTACGATGGCTCATGGTCATCACCGAGAAGCCCGTTCCCTGATAGTCTAGCAGTTCCGCCTGGGCGGCCTTTAAAACGTCTTCGGGTAAGGTTGCGGGACCAGCAGAGAAGTTGTAAATCGGGGTACTCATGTGTGCGCCTTTGTAGTAAGGAGTGTCGATGGAAGCGGCGTTTGATCACTTTTGGTCAAATCACCTATAAGTAAAGCGAAACCATTAGGCCCAAGCCTAGGTTTCGCCACCTCTTGATTCTAGTAGGTTGTGGGGGAATCATCAATAGCCAAAATGATCGGATGAGGCTTTTGGGACGAACTATTTTGGCCTATGGCGACGGGCTTTATTTAAGCGTTTCATTTTATTTATAAAAATGACTTTTACAGCAGTCATGACGTTGGCGAAGAAAGATGATTAAGAAGGTTCCCTTTTGCCCACAGTTAAGGTAGAATAAAGGCGTTTTTCGATTCTGAGAGATGGGCTTTTGCCCATTTTTTTATTTGTGGGAGTGCAATGGACGTTCGTTCTATTTTAGAAAAAACCTTACCTGGGCTAGGGTACGAGTTGGTTGACTATGAGCTATTGCCTAATGGCGATATGCGTATTTTTATTGACAAGCCAGGCGGTATCGCCGTAGAGGATTGCGTCACTGTGAGTCATCACATGACGCGTTTGTTCATGGTTGAAGACGTGAATTATAACCGTTTGGAAGTTTCTAGCCCTGGGTTGGATCGTCCTTTGAAAAAAGCAGCTGATTTTATCCGCTTTGCTGGACAGCTTGCGAAGATTAAAACCCGTTTGCCGGTTGATGGTCAGAAAAAATTTGAAGGCCGCATGGTGTCATTTGACGAGGCGACTCAAACGTTGACGCTGGATAACACGGTTGACAAAAAAACAGTGCAATTAGAGTTAACAAATATTGATAAAGCCCGGTTAAAACCTGAGTTTTAATTTAAGCCTGAAGGCTTCGGAGGAAAGTGCATGAGCCGCGAAATTTTACTGTTAGTTGATGCCTTGGCAAGTGAAAAAAATGTCAGCCAAGATGTGGTGTTCAGTGCGTTAGAGTTTGCACTGGCCAGTGCGACTAAAAAGAAATTCAATCAAGAAAATATTGATGTGCGCGTGTCTATCGACAGAGAGACGGGCGAGTATCAGAACTATCGCCGCTGGTTGGTGGTGAATGATGAAGATTTGATGGATGAAGAGCTACAATTAACCATCGAAGAAGTACAAGAGCAATACCCTGATTCTGACGTTGAGGTGGGCGGTTACATCGAAGAGCCTATTGAAAATGTGGAATTCGGTCGCATTGGTGCGCAAACCGCCAAACAGGTGATTTTGCAACGCATTCGTGATGCCGAACGAGAACAGATTTTGAATGAGTTCTTACAGCGTAAAGAACATCTGGTATTGGGCACCGTGAAGCGCGTTGAGCGTCATGGCGCAGTGATTGAGTGCGGTCGCTTAGAGGCTTTGCTGCCACGCGATCAAATGATACCTAAAGAAAACCTGCGTTCAGGTGACCGTGTCCGTGCCTATTTGTTGCGCGTTGACCAACACGGCACTCGTCCACAGGTGGTGTTGACCCGTACTTCTCGCGATTTTCTGGCCAAGCTGTTCGAAATGGAAGTGCCAGAAATTGAAGACGGCCTGTTGGAAATTAAAGAAGTCGCCCGTGACCCTGGCATGCGTGCCAAAATCGCGGTTAAAGGCAACGATGCGCGCATCGACCCTCAAGGCACCTGTATCGGCATGCGTGGTTCACGCGTGAATGCGGTGACCAACGAGTTGGCCGGTGAGCGTATTGACGTGGTGTTGTGGTCGCCTGATACGGCGCAGTTCATCATCAATGCCTTGTCGCCTGCTGAAGTGAGCCGGATCTTGATCGACGAAGACAAGCATTCGGTAGACGTGGTGGTGTCCGAAGATCAGCTGGCCTTGGCCATTGGTCGTGGCGGTCAAAACGTGCGCTTGGCCGCAGAGTTGACCGGCTGGAACCTGAACATCATGACGGTTGCTGAAGCGGAAGAACAAAATGAAGCGGAAGACGCAGCGGTTCGTGAGCTGTTTGTGAACCACTTAAATATTGATGCCGACATGGCCAATAAATTGGTTCAAGAAGGGTTTGTGACCCTCGAGGAAGTCGCGTACGTGCCTGTCAACGAGCTGTTGGAAGTTGACGGCTTAGACGAAGCTGCAGTAGAGATGCTTCGTGGCCGTGCGCGCGACGCAATTTTGACTCTGGCCATTGCCACCGAAGAGCAGTTGGGTGCCGTGGCGGAAGATTTGAAAACTTTAGATGGTGTGGATTCAGACATGTTGCGCGAATTGGCGCAGGCTGAAATCACCACTCGTGACGATTTGGCAGAACTGTCAGTCGACGAGTTAATTGAGATTACTGGTGTCACCGAAGATGAAGCTAAAAACATCATCATGAATGCGCGCGCACACTGGTTTACTGAGTAAGAACAAGGGGGTTGGTATGGATAGTAATAATGTAGAGCAGCTGGCAAGAGAATTGAACTTAACACCCGAGCGCTTACTTGAGCAGTTAAATGCAGCAGGCGTGCGTAAAAGCACAACGAATGATGGTGTTTCTTCTGCGGACAAACAACAACTGTTGTCGTTCTTGCAGCAAGGCAGTGGTGAAGGCCAAGGTAATATTACCTTAATGCAAAAGAAAACTTCTGAAATTCAAACTGCGGCAGGCACTGTTCAAGTGGAAACCCGTCGTCGTCGTCGCGTGGCCGTAGAGCCTGATGCGGCAGACGTTGACGCGGCCAAAAAAGCCCAAGACGCCGTGGCAGAAGAAGCCAAGGCGCAGGTTGCTGCCCAAGCTGCTGAGGCTGAAAAAGCCGCTGCGGCAACGGCCAAGGCGCAAGCCGACGCTGCTGCCAAGCTGGCCGCAGAAGCGGCGGCCAAAGCCGAAGCCAAACCTGCCGCAGCGCCTAAGGCAGCTGCTAAGGTGGAAGCCAAGGCTGAGCCCGTTAAAGCGGTTGCTGCTGAGCCGGCTAAGGCTGTTGAAGCGGCACCCGTGGCCAAAGTGAAAAAAGATGAGCCTGTTCAAGTCATCAGCGAAGCCGAACGCGCCCAGCGTGAAGATGAGGCCAAACGCGCCGAGGCTTTGCGTGGCCATCAAGAAGCTTTGTTGAAGTCTAAGCAAGATCGTGAAGCGCGTCGCGTCGCGGCCCGTCTGGCGGCCGAGCAAGAAGTCAAAGACGCAACGGCGAAGAAGGCAGATCGCTCTGCTTCTGTGACCGAAAAAGCGCCATTGGCCAAAACCGGTCCTGCAGCCAAGCCTGCGGACGTGAAGCCTACGGTGACTGCGGTTAAAGAAGTGAAGAACGACAAAAACGAACGCGGCAGCTGGGGTGATAACCGCGGCGGCAAAGGCCGTGCGCCAGCCAAAGGCAAAGGCGGCGGTCGCGGTGGTGATGACAGCCGTTGGAAAACAGGCAAACGTGGGGGTGGCCGTCGCCATCAAACCCGTCATGACGAAAACAACCAGCATGCCTTTAATGCGCCTACTGAGCCAGTAGTGCATGAAGTATTGGTGCCGGAAACCATTTCTGTTTCAGATTTGTCGCACAAAATGGCGGTTAAGGCCGTTGAAGTGATTAAAGTGTTGATGAACATGGGCATGATGGTGACGATTAACCAAGTGCTGGACCAAGAAACTGCCCTGATTGTGGTGGGTGAAATGGGCCACATTGGTAAAGCCGCCGAGCCGGATGATCCAGATGCGTTCTTGATGGATGGTGAAGTGTTGATTGAAGGCGAATCATTGCCTCGTCCACCGGTGGTGACCGTTATGGGCCACGTTGACCATGGTAAAACCTCATTGCTTGACTACATCCGTCGCGCCAAAGTGGCGACCGGTGAAGCAGGTGGCATTACCCAGCACATTGGCGCTTACCACGTACAAACAGACCGTGGTGTGGTGACGTTCTTGGATACCCCAGGTCACGAGGCGTTTACCGCCATGCGTGCCCGTGGTGCCAAAGCCACCGACATTGTGATTCTGGTGGTGGCTGCCGATGACGGCGTGATGCCACAAACCATTGAAGCCGTTCACCATGCGAAAGCAGCGGGCGTGCCCTTGGTGGTTGCGGTCAACAAGATTGATAAAGAATCCGCCAACCCTGAAAAAATTCGTCAAGAATTAGTGGCCCACGAAGTGGTGCCTGAAGAATGGGGCGGCCCGACTCAGTTCATCAACGTGTCTGCCAAACAGGGCATTAATATTGATGCTTTGTTGGAAGCCGTGCTGTTGGAAGCCGAAGTGTTGGAATTGACTGCGCCAGTGGAAGCGCCCGCCAAAGGCATTATTGTCGAGGCACGCTTGGACAAGGGCCGTGGTCCTGTGTCTACGCTGCTGGTACAGTCTGGTACCTTGCGCAAGGGCGACATGCTGTTGGCCGGTTCTGCCTACGGTAAGATTCGCGCCATGATTGACGAAAACGGCAAAAGCATTGATTCAGCCGGTCCGTCGATTCCCGTTGAAATCTTGGGCTTGTCGGATGTGCCGAATGCCGGTGAAGACGCCATGGTGTTGACCGATGAGAAGAAAGCCCGTGAAGTGGCCTTGTTCCGTCAGGGCAAATACCGCGACGTGCGCCTGGCCCGTCAACAAGCAGCCAATTTGGAAAGCGTGTTTGCCAATATGGGTGCCGGCGAAGCCAGCCATCTGTCTGTGATCATCAAGGCCGACGTACAGGGTTCTTACGAAGCCTTATCAAGCAGCTTGCAAAAAATGTCTACCGACGAAGTGAAAGTGGATGTATTGCACAGCGGCGTAGGCGGCATCAGCGAATCTGACGTGAACTTGGCGATTGCCTCTCACGCCGTGATCATTGGCTTTAACACCCGTGCAGACGCAGCGGCGCGTAAATTGGCCGAAGCAGAAGGCGTGGACATACGCTACTACAACATCATCTATGACGCCATTGATGACGTGAAAGCAGCCATGTCAGGCATGTTGGCCCCAGAACAGAAAGAACAAATTCTGGGTACCGTGGAAATTCGTCAGGTCATCAACGTGTCTAAAGTCGGCAACATTGCCGGTTGTATGGTGACTGATGGCATGGTGAAACGCGATGCCATGGTGCGCTTAATCCGCAACAACGTGGTGATCCATACGGGCCAGCTTGATTCCTTGAAGCGTTATAAAGATGACGTGAAAGAAGTGAAGCAGGGTTACGAGTGTGGTTTGATGTTGAAAAACTTCAACGAGATCGAAATTGGCGACCAACTGGAAGCTTACGAAATGATCGAAGTGGCGCGTACCCTATAATGTTAGGGTAGGGCCAGCTAAGCACGGCGCTCAACTTGTGCGTCGTGCTTTTTACATATTAAAGGAAGATTATGCCCAAACACAGCCGTGGTTATGCCCGTGTGGACCGTGTTAAAGAGCAAATTCTACGCGAATTGGCCGAATTGATTCGCACCGGTTTGAAAGACCCACGTGCCGCCAGCTTCATTACCCTTAATGAAGTGGAAGTGACCCGTGACTATTCTCACGCCAAGGTGTATTACACCATTTTTGATGCCGACAAGCGTGAAGTCACGCAAGAGGCGCTAGAGCACGCTGCGGGTTATTTACGCAGCGAGTTGGCCAAGCGTTTGACCGTGTTCAATACGCCGCAGCTACACTTTTTGTACGACGAGTCGATAGAGCGTGGCCTACACATTTCTAACCTCATCGACAAAGTGGCCGTAGAGGATCAAGCGGCGGCCGCCGAGCACGATGACGACGCGCCAGAAGCAGAAGACGAGCAGGTTTAAAGGCTCTATGCTTCATGACAGCCTAAAGCTGAACCCCGGTTCGGCTTTTTCACGTTTAACCCAACAGAACGGGTGGTTATGAATCAAACCAGAACAAAACCAAGCAAGCGCGCCGTCAACGGCGTGCTGCTGCTGGACAAGGCGTTAAACGTCACCAGCAACACCGCATTGCAGCAGGTAAAGCGCCTGTATCGGGCCGAAAAGGCGGGCCACACTGGGGTGTTAGACCCATTGGCCACCGGGTTATTGCCGATTTGCTTTGGCGAAGCCACCAAGTTTGCCCAATACCTTTTAGACGCCGACAAGGCCTATACGGCGACCTTGAAGTTTGGCGAGCGCACCGAGACGGGCGACAGCGATGGGGCCGTGATCGCCACTGCCCCAGTGACGTTTGATGAGGCACAGCTACAGCACACCCTAGCGGGCTTTGTGCGCGAAATCGAGCAGTT
>JAGNPU010000337.1 GCA_017989485.1 Neisseriaceae bacterium | reverse complement strand
GCTACAATCAGTTCTTTGGCACGGGCGCTCAGCCCAACACCCCCGCTCGCTCAGTCTTTGAGGTCAAGGCCTTGGTCCACCCCGAGTGGCTCATAGAAATAGAGGTCACCGCGGCCAAGATCAAGCCTTAACGCGAAGGGCCAATACAAAAAAAACCGACTTGCGTCGGTTTTTTTGCTGATGTGAGCAGGCTTATTCGCTTTCCCACCCGCCATCCGGTAGGGCCGCATTTTCAAACTTGGCATACATGCCGACAAAGGACAGATACACCTTGCCCGTCGGTCCGTTACGGTGTTTGCCAATAATCGCTTCGGCCAAGCCCTTAAACTGGGTGTCGGCGTTGTAATACTCGTCGCGATACATAAAGATAATAATATCGGCATCTTGCTCAATCGCGCCTGATTCGCGCAGGTCAGACATCATCGGCCGCTTGTCGGTGCGTTGCTCCACCGAACGCGACAGCTGCGACAGCGCAATCACCGGCACCTGCAGTTCACGCGCCAGGCCTTTTAGAGACCGTGAAATCTCACCCAGCTCGGAGGCGCGGTTGTCGTTGCCGCGGCCAGAACCGCTCATTAACTGCAAATAGTCGATCACGATCAGGCCCAGCTTGCCGCCAAAGTTACGCGCCAGACGACGCGCCCGAGCGCGCAGCTCCAGCGCCGTCAAACCAGGCGTTTCGTCGATGAACATCGGCGCATCAGACAGCTTCACCACGGCATCATTCAATTTGCCCCAGTGCTCGTCTTGCAGGCGACCGGTACGCAACACGTGCTGATCCAGACGCCCTACCGAACCCAACATCCGCATCACCAGCTGGGTGCCGCCCATCTCCATCGAGAACACCGCCACCGGCAAATGACACTCTACCGCCACGTGTTCGGCAATGTTCATCGAAAACGCCGTTTTCCCCATAGACGGACGACCGGCCACAATCACCAAGTCACCGGCCTGCAGGCCTGAGGTTTTGGCGTCCAAATCGGTAAAGCCGGTGGGCACGCCGGTCACTTCGTCGGGATTGTCGCGCGAATACAAATTGTCGATGCGCTCAACCACTTCTTTCAGCAGGTTGGGCATTTCCAAGAAGCCCTGCTGCGAACGTGAGGCGCTTTCGGCAATGCGAAACACCTTGTTCTCGGCCTCGTCCAACAGCTCGCTGGCGTCACGGCCTTCTGGGTTATAGGCGCTGTCGGCGATCGACGTGCCCACCTCCACCAGCTGGCGCATCACCGAGCGCTCGCGCACGATTTCCGCATAGCGCCGAATATTGGCCGCCGAAGGCGTGTTTTGAGCCAGGCTGACCAAATAGGACAGGCCGCCCACGTTGCCGATGTTGCCAGCGCTCTCCAAGGCCTCTTTCACCGTCACCACGTCGGCAGGACGCGACTGTTCCAACAGCCGCTCAATCGCATTAAAAATAATACGGTGTTCCTGACGATAAAAATCGTGCTGGTTGGCAATCCCGGCAATGCGCTCCCACGCCGAGTTGTCCAACAGCAGGCCGCCCAATACCGACTGCTCAGCCTCTAAAGAGTTAGGCGGTACCCGCAGACCCAAGTCATCACTACCTTCTACCATCAAATCGCTGTCGTCCATCCTACCCTCTTTATTTAGCATGCTTACAAAAGCTTATTTTAACACTGTTCCGTGCCTAAGTACCCCTCTTTGCACGTCCTTCATTTGCCGCAGCCTTATTGACAAATATCAAGATATAATCGCCTAAATAGCGTAAATCTAGTACACTATAAGGCACGGTTACTTTTAGCGTATTTTCTAACAATGACACCATAAGGAGCTTTAAGACTATGGAACATAAACTACCAGAATTACCTTATGCATTAGATGCACTTGAGCCACATATTTCTAAAGAAACTTTAGAATACCACTACGGCAAACATCACCAAACCTACATCACCAACTTGAACAACCAAATCAAAGGCACCGAGTTTGAAACCCTAAGCCTAGAAGAGATTGTGAAAAAATCTTCTGGCGGCGTGTTCAACAACGCAGCCCAAACTTGGAACCACACCTTTTATTGGTTAAGCCTTGCCCCTAATGCAGGCGGCGAACCAACAGGCGCTTTGGCCGATGCCATCAACGCCAAATGGGGTTCTTTTGCTGAATTCCAAACCGCATTCAACACCTGCGCTGCCGGCACCTTTGGTTCTGGTTGGGCTTGGTTGGTGAAAAACAAAGACGGCAGCCTAGACCTAGCGTCGACCAGCAATGCGGCCACGCCTTTGACCACTGAGCAAACCCCGGTATTGACCTGTGACGTGTGGGAACATGCTTACTACATCGACTACCGCAACAGCCGTCCTAACTACCTGGCTGGCTTCTGGGCCTTGGTAAACTGGGCTGAAGTCGCCAAGCGTTTTGCGGCTTAATTAAGCACAGACCATAAAAAAGCGAAGTCATCAGACTTCGCTTTTTTTGTGTCCCCTAGGCGCCTAGGGGACAAGATTCAAACTAAGATTATTGCGCGTCCTGCAGCTTCTGGGCACCGCCCTTGGCTTTCACGCTGCGCTCTAAATAGCTCAAATAAGCCGTCAACACATCGTTGGCACGCATTTCCGCCATCATGCCCTTGGCCTGGGCCAACTCTTCGGCACTCATTTGCGGCACGCGTACGCCCTCAACCTTTAACACCAGGTATTGGTTACCCATGTTCAGGTTCACGTAAGCAGGCTGAGCCAACTCGCCTCTGATTTTCAGCATTTGCTGTGCGGCCTCAGTGGGGAATTGTTTTTGGATGTCGCCACCAGAGACTTCTT
>JAGNPU010000336.1 GCA_017989485.1 Neisseriaceae bacterium | reverse complement strand
TTCTCAGGCAGCACAAAGATGGCCTGCTCGGGCGTAGGGCGCCCCGTGACCTTGGCCAATATGTGCGCAATCTTGGCAGGCTCTTTGCCCTTGACCACCATAAAGTGTAAGGACTCTGGCAGCCAAAACAGCATCACCACGCACAGCAGCAGCGGAAAAATCCCGCCCAATAACAACACGCTTTGCCAGCCAAAGGCGGGAATCAAATAGCCTGACAGCAAGCCCCCAATGGCAATGCCCCCAGGAAACGCACAAAACATGGTGTTCACCATGGTGGCACGAATGCGGCTGGGCATGTATTCTGACAACAGGGTCGCAATATTCGGCATGGCCGCGCCTAGGCCTAGGCCGGTTAAAAACCGAAAGGCCTCCAGCTGGCCCAAAGACTGGGCGTAAGCCGAAGCCACCGTCCACACGCCCAAAAACAGCACCGACAGTATCACCACCAGCTTGCGCCCAAGCCTATCCGCCATTGGCCCGGCCGATAAGGCACCAAACACCATGCCCATCAGCGCGGCGCTGATCACCGGGCCCAATGACGCCCGCTCTATGCCCCAGGTGTCGGCCAAGCTGGGGGCGATATAGCCAATCACGCCGGTGTCAAAACCGTCGGCCGCCACCACCAGCAAACAGATGACGAAGATCAGCCATTGATAGCCACTCAGCTTTTGCTGGTCTATCTCTTTTTGTATGTCGACAACAGCAGTCATGTTGCTCTCCTCTATTAGTGAGGCCGTGCCTTAGCCTTCTCCAAAGCGTAGGCAGGCCCTTTATGTGTATTTGGGTAAATAATACTTAATATTTGACACAAACGTTGGTGATTTCCGAATAAAAATCTAAAGAAAACTGGCCCCCTTCTCGACCAAATCCCGATAGCTTGGTCCCGCCAAAGGGGGTTCTTAAGTCGCGCGCATACCAGGCATTGACCCAAACAATGCCCACGCTGATCTGACGCGCCAAACGATGGGCGCGCCCAACGTTTTCCGTCCACAGACAACAGGCTAGGCCGTAATCACTGTCATTCACCCGCGCCAGCACTTCTTCATCCGTATCGAACGGGGCAATGTGACACACAGGCCCAAAGATTTCTTCGCGCACGCAGCGCGCCTCATCGCCTAATCCCGTCCAAATCGTCGGCAGCACAAAGGCACCCTGATCACGCTCGTCGCCAAAATCAGGCACGGTGCCGCCGGTCACCACCGTCGCCCCTTCCTGCTCGGCCAACGTCAAATACGACAACACCTTGGCGCGGTGTTTTTGTGAGATCAAAGGCCCTAAGTCGGTGCTGGCCTCATCAGGCCGGCCCAACACCAAGGCTTCTGCCTGCACCTTTAAGGCCGCCACAAACCGCTCAAAAATAGACCGATGCACGTAGACGCGTTCCGAACACAGGCACACCTGCCCCGTATTAAAGAAGGACGAGCGCGCCACGCCGGCCACGGCCGCGTCAAAATCAGCATCGGCAAACACCACGGCCGCATTTTTGCCGCCCAGCTCAAACGACACCTCTTTCACCCCATCGGCCACGGTTTTCATGATGTGGCTGCCGGTGCTTGATTCGCCCGTAAACGACACGGCGCTGATGTTCGGGTTGGCGGTTAAAAACCCACCGGCCGAGCCCGCACCAAAACCATGCACCAGATTAAACACGCCGGCAGGCACGCCGGCCGCATGCATGACCTCAGCCAACAACGTGGCCGAGCTGGGGGTTTCTTCTGAGGGCTTACACACCACGGTATTGCCCATGGCCAGGGCTGGGCCTAGCTTCCACGTCAGCAGCAGCAGGGGCAAATTCCACGGTGAAATCACCGCCACCACGCCCAGCGGCTTGCGCACGGTGTAATTATGCAGGCGACCGCCGTCGGCCAAAGTCGTGTCACAGCTCTCGCTGACCTGGGTTTTCGCCAGGTCGGCAAAGGTTTTAAAATTGGCAATCGCCCGCGGCACGTCTAGGGTGCGCGCCAGCTTCTCGGGCCGACCGGTATCGGCCACTTCCGCGGCCACAAAGTCTTCAAAGCGCGCGTCGATGCCGGCGGCAATGCGGTACAACACCTCGGCGCGCTGCGTCGCGTCCAGCGCCCCCCAAGGCCCGTTTAAAGCGGCTCTGGCCGCGCTCACGGCGGCGTCTACCTGTGCCTGACTGGCCTCAGACACCTGTGCCAGCAAACGGCCATTAATGGGGCTGATGTTGTCGTAGGTGTGTTGATTGGTAATGAATTCACCGTTGATATACAGTGGTAACGGTTGTGACATATAGGTGCTCCTCCTGTGTTGATAAGACAGTTTAGGCAGGAGCAGCCATAAAAAGATAATGAATAAAATCAACTCCGTTATTCTATAAAGTTATTGCCAAATCAAGCCCCCACGAAAAAAAAGCCCCTTCCAGGGCTTAGGGCGGACACCGTCCGCAAGGGTGTTGCTGACCTTCCATGCGTCGTTTTTGACCCTCCCTCGCCGTTTACAGCAAAGGCGTGTCGGCATACATTTGTGCGCCCACCGCTTTTAAACAGTCAATAAAACGCGTCGTGGCCGGCGTAAACGTTTGGTCATCACGCAGGGTGACCCCCACATCCACCCATTCGCCCACCTCGCCTACGGGCAACATCGCCAATAGGCCAGTATCGACAAAGGGCTGAGCCGCCGCCCTAGGCATCACCCATACCCACTCGCCGCTGAGCAACAGGCTGATGTTGGTCATGAGCGACAGCGACTCCACCAGATTGCTCGGCAAAGGCATGTCATGCTCGTAAAAATACTCATTCACAATGCTGCGC
>JAGNPU010000057.1 GCA_017989485.1 Neisseriaceae bacterium | reverse complement strand
GAAAATAGTCGTTGCCATGGTCCCACACGGTTTGGGTCAGGGCCTGTAAGGCCGGGGCGAAATCGTGGATGGGGTTTTGGGCCAGATGAGGATAGGCAATGTGGCCCTGTTTGCCGAGGATGGTCAGGGCGCCTGAGAGTGAGCCACGGCGGCCATTTTTAATCGTGTCGCCTAGGGTGTCGGTGCTGGTGGGCTCGCCGACGATGCAGTAGTCGATGTGTTCTGCGCGTGCCTGCAGCGCCGCCACGACTTTCTGAGTGCCGTCATGGGCATCGCCTTCTTCGTCGGAGGTAATGAGCAAGGCCAGGCGGCCCAGATGGTCAGGGTGTGCGGCGACAAAGCGTTCACAGGCGGTGACAAAGGCGGCAATGCTGGTTTTCATGTCGGCGGTGCCACGCCCGTATAAATAGCCTTGGTGTTCGGTCGGGGTAAATGGGTCAAAATGCCATTCGGCCAATGGCCCTGGCGGCACCACGTCGGTGTGGCCGGCAAAGCACAGCAAGGGGCCGCCGCTGCCTCTGCTGGCCCAGAAGTTGTCGGTGTCGCCAAAGCGCATGGCCTCGACGGTAAAGCCGATGGCCTCTAGGCGTTGGCGCAATAGGGATTGGCAGCCCGCATCCATAGGGGTGATGCTGGGCGCACTGATTAAAGCTTTCGTTAGTTCGAGGGTGGTGTTCATCCGGTACTCGCTTAAGGAAGTTCTTTAGAAGAAAGGGTTATTTTTTACTGAAGCTGCGTTTAATCATGTGCCACCAGTCCTTGCGGTTCAGGGTCGGACGGCGGTTAAAGATGTCGTATTTGTTTTCATCGATGCGGTGCAAAATGCGCTGGCCGCCCAGAATAATCATGCGCAGTTCAAAGCCTAGGCGCCCTTTTAACACCGTGCCCAGCGGCGAGCCGGCTTTGAGCAAGCTATGGGCGCGCTCGCACTCGTGGTGCATCAGCCGTTGAAACGCAAAGTTGACCTTTTTCTGGTCGATGTCGTCTTCGGTAATGCCAAAGCGCGCCAGATCATCCAGAGGGATGTACAGGCGGCCTTTTTGCCAGTCTATGGCCACGTCTTGCCAGAAGTTAATCAGCTGTAAGGCGGTACAAATGCCGTCGCTATAGGCCAAGGAGCGGGGATCGTCTTCGCCATATAGGGCCAACAGCAGGCGGCCAATAGGGTTGGCGGAATGGCGCGCATAGTTGATTAAATCAGAAAAATTTTGGTAGCGGGTGACGGTGACGTCTTGCTCGAAGGCGACCAGGAGGTCATAAAAATGTTTGAGGGGCAGCTGGAACGGCACAATCGCCTCTTGATTCAGGCGTTGCATGAGCGGCGTCTGTGGGGTTAGCCCCTGTTCAATCAGCGCCAGCTCGTCGCGCAAGGCTTGCAGTTGGGCCAGGCGGGTGGCGTTGTCGGCATCGCCCTCATCGGCAATGTCATCGGCGGTGCGGGCAAAGTGGTAAATGACGTGTATTGGCTTGCGCAGGCGTCTGGGCAAGACCAAAGAGCCTACCGGGAAATTTTCGTAATGGTTGGTGGACATGGTTCCTCGCGCTTGGGTAGCAGTCATCAAAACAGGGTGTCGTCAACACCCTGCGTTTTATTCTTTATATGGTTTTAATAACCGGGCGGCAGTAGGTCTTCACGGGTGAGCAAAAACACAAAGCCGTCGCCGCTGGCGGTTTCCATCCAGGTAAACGGCAGTTCTGGGTAGGCGGCCTCTAATACGTCGCGATTGTGGCCAATTTCCACCAGCAGCACGCCGCGCGGGTTCAAAAACTTGGCCGCCTGGTCGATGATTTGGCGGGTGGCGTCTAGGCCATCTTCGCCTGAACCCAAGGCCATTTCAGGCTCGTGTAAATATTCGTCTGGCAGTTCGGCCACCGAAGGGGCGTCCACATACGGTGGGTTGGAGACGATTAAGTCGTAGGTGTCTTCAATGCCTTCGAGTAAGTCGGTGTGGATGAGGCTGATTTGTTCGTCTAATTGGTAGTGCTCAATATTGATGCTGGCCACTTCGAGGGCGTCGAGGCTGAGGTCGACCGCGTCAATGTGGGCATCTGGATAATGGTGGGCCATTTGAATCGCCAAGCAGCCGCTGCCCGTGCATAAGTCTAGGGCATTGTGGATGAGCTCTGGGTGCTCGATCCACGGGCTTAAGGGCTCGCCCAATAGCTCGTAAATAAAGGAGCGCGGCACCAGTACCCGTTCGTCGACGTAAAAGTCGAATTCGCCCTGCCAGGCTTGGTTGGTCAAATAGGCCACCGGCACGTGTTCGGTGACGCGCCGTTCGATGAGGTGCAACAGCAGGCTCAGCTCATCCGGCAACAGGGCCGCACCCAAATACGGGTCTAGCTGATCCAGCGGCAAAGACAGCGTGTGCAAGATTAAATAGGCTGCTTCATCGTGGGCGTTGTCGGTGCCGTGGCCGAAGTGAAGCTCGGCCTGATTGAACTGACTGACGGCAAAGCGCAAGACGTCGGCAATGGTGTTTAAATGGGCATGGGCTTGCACGAATAGTGCTGAAGGGGCTGTGGCGACGTCGTCGGTCATGGTCTCAAACGCTTATGGTGTACGAAAGCCGCCATTATACACTAGGGCGACAGCGGGACAGCGAAAAAAAGGCGGCTCATCGTGAGGATGAGCCGCCTAGGCGTGAATTACAGAAAGTCTTCATACCATTTGATGAATTCGGCCGGATTGGCAAAGCCCAAGAGGGCTGGGCTACGGCTGCCGTCGGCTTTGATGATGAAGATGCCGGGCGGGCCATACAGGCCAAATTCTTTGAGTAGGGCCTGATGCTCGGGCGTGTTCGCCGTCACGTCTACGGTAAAGAAACGCTGCATGTCGATGGCGCTGGTGACCTCAGGTTGGTTGAGGGTTTTGTGTTCCATTTCGATGCAGGTGACGCACCAGTCGGCGTAAAAGTCTAGCAAAATGGGTTGGCCAGGCTGTTCCTCTAGCGCCATGGTCATGGCCTGCTTGAGCTCGGCCACGTCGGTGTATTTGTGTCCGGCCGACTGTGCCTGTTTGGGGTAGAGGTTTAAAAAACGATGCATCGAGGTCAGCTGTTGGGTCATGCTTTGGTAGGCAAAATAGGCCGACCCAGCCGCCAAGGTGGCGCCCAATAACACCACCAAAAAGCCCGAGGTGCGGTTAAAGCCGATTTTCAGGCCGCTGCGCAGGAACAGCACGCCACCGGCCAGCAGCAGCAGGGCGTATAGGCTCACCACGAGGGCATACGGCAAGAAGGCCGTGGCCATATACAGGGCGGTGGCCAAAATGGCCAGGCCGAAAAAGTACTTCACCGTGCCCATCCAATAGCCGGCTTTGGGCATGATTTGCTTGCCAAAGGTGCCGATCAGAATCAGCGGCACGCCCATGCCTAAGGCCAGGGCATACAGCGCCATGCCGCCGAGGGCGGCGTCGCCGGTTTGGCCAATATAGCCGAGGGCAAACGCCAGCGGTGGGGCCACACAGGGGCCAACAATGAGGGCCGAAAACATGCCCATCACAAACACCGAGGTGATTTTACCGCCGCTGAGGCTTTGGGTTTTTTGGTTGAAATAGTTTTGAATCCACGAGGGCATTTGCAGCTGGTAGGCGCCAAACATGCCAAAGGCCAGCAGCACCAGTAATAGGGCGCTGGTCAACACCACGGCCGGCTGCTGCAGCCACACCGTGAGCAAGGCGCCAGTGACGCCGGCAATGACGCCGACGAGGGTATAGGTCAAGGCCAGGCCTTGAACGTAAATCAAAGAGAGGGCAAAGCCACGTTTTTTACTGGCAGAGCCCTGATCGCCCACGATGATGCTGGAGACAATGGGCAGCAAAGGATACATGCAGGCAGTAAAGCTCAGGCCAATGCCGGCAATAAAAAACGCCAGCAGGCTTTGAGCGAGGGTGTCGCGCGACAGCGCAAACCCTGTTTCGGCGTCTGAGGCGTTGTCACTACCTAAAAAAAAAGGGCCGTTGCCTGCGGCTTTCGCATCCCCTTCGGCAACAATCACGCCGACGGTGTTAATGGTGTAGGTTTTTTCCGTGGGCGGATAGCATATGCCCACGTCGGCACAGCCTTGATAGCCTAAGGTCAGGGTGTAAAAACTGGCCTCATTCGGCTTAAGGTAAGGATAGGACACCTTGGCGCCGGTGTAAAACACGGTTTGGGTACCGAAGAAATCGTCGGTCTTGACCACCCCATCGCTAAAGCTGGCTTCACCCAATACATTGGCCTCATCCGTGCTGACGGTGACGCGGTTTTTGTATAGGTAATAACCATCGGCCACCACAAACGACACGCTGACGCCGTCGGCGCCGTTGGTCAAGGTGGGGACAAAGGCTTTTTCTGGCGGCAGCAAGTCGTCGGGGTTGACTTCTGCTTGCGCAAAAGACCAGGCGAAGAGGCCAAAGATCAGAATGGATAGGGCGTGTGACGATTGCTTCAGTAGTTTAATCATGGATATTGGATGTACGCATAGGCTGAGTGGTTATGGATGGATTCGAAGTTTTCACTTTCGACGACAAAGGCTGAGACCGACGGCAGCTTACGAAGTTCAGCCGCAATGTCTCTGACCATGTCTTCAACAAACTTTGGGTTCTCATAAGCGCGCTCGGTCACGTACTTTTCATCCGGGCGTTTCAATAGGCCATACAGCTGGCAAGAGGCCTGCGCCTCAACCATGTCGATCAAGTCCTCGATCGCCACGCTGGCGCTGGTGGTGATGTCTAGGGTGACGTGAGAGCGTTGATTGTGGGCACCGTACTGTGAAATTTGCTTAGAGCAGGGGCACAGGCTGGTCACGGGGATCAATACCTTAAGGCGATGGCTGTACGCTCCGTCTTTGACTTCGCCCACCAGGGTTACGTCATAGTCGAGCAGGCTTTTGATGCCGGACACCGGTGCGGTTTTTTGGCGAAAAAACGGCATGCTGACTTCGATCTTGCCCGCGTCGGAGTCCAATTTGGCCAACATGTCTTGGGTGAGCTGGGCGAAGCTGTCAAAGTGCAAAGGCTGCTGATTGTCTTCCAGCAGGGCGACAAAGCGGGACATGTGGGTGCCTTTTTGATCGGCTGGCAGGCGCACGGTCATGGCAAATAGGCCCACGGTGTGCTGGCTGCCGGATTCGCTTTGAATCGACACCGGCATGCGTAATCCTTTAATGCCCACTTGATTGATCGGTAAGTTTCTTAAATCTTTGCTGCTTTGGATGTCTGGAATGGCATTCATGTATGGAAATCCTATTGACGTTGTTGGTCGCTCTTGTGGATACAGGCGCATCATTTTGTGGTGCCAGTATACGCTAGCTGTTAAATCCGAGCAAACTACTCAAGTATTGCCTAATCAGGTATATTGTCAGCCTTAATCGACCCCATAGAATGGGCCCGTAATGGCTGCTGAGGCGGGCTTAAGGGCGACATTAAGCCTTAAAATTTGTTATAGTAAGCAATAAATATAAATAATTAATCTTGACCGGAAGGCCCTGACCTCGACCCGGTTGCCGACGTGATAAAAGGAATTCAGCATGAGTGCGCCTTTAGCAACAAAATACACCACAGAAACCGTTTTGTGGGTGACCCGTCATACCGACAAGCTGATGAGCTTTGGGATTACCCGTCCTGAAGCTTATCGATTTGATGCCGGCCAATTTTCACGCCTGGGCTTTGAACAGGCCCACGGCTATATTTGGCGTGCTTATTCTGTGGTGTCGGCCGAATACGAAGACACGCTGACGTATTTCGCGGTATTGATAGAAGGCGGCCCGTTTAGTGAGTATTTCAAAACCATGGCCGTGGGCGACAGCATCTTATTGGACAAAAGCGCCACCGGCTTTTTGCTGCCCGAGCGCTTTACCGACGGCACCGACCTGGTCATGCTCAGCACCGGCTCTGGCATTGCGCCATTCATGTCGATTTTGAAACAGCCCAGCATCTGGACCCGATTCGACCGACTGGTGCTGGTGCATTCGGTCAGCCACGGTCCTGACTTGGTGTTTAACCAGCAGGTGGCCGAGCTGAAAGACCACCCCTTGGTGGGCGAGTATTTTGATCAGCTGATTTTTCAGCCGGTGGTGACCCGCGAAAAAATCGCTGGGGCCTTGAATGCCCGCTTGCCTGATTTAATCAAGGACGATACCCTTAGTGCAGCAATAGGCTTGCCGTTCACCCAGGCCGCCACGCGCTTCATGATTTGTGGCAATCCAGACATGGTGATGGATACGCATAAAGCGCTTAGCGGCAAGGGGTTTAACCTTAATCGGGTTCGTGTACCAGGTCATATTTTATTAGAAAACGGGTTTTAACGCTTAAGGTCGACAGCACGCACATGGATGAGCACACCATAAAGGCTTTAAACATCAGTGAGGCCGCGGCCAAGAAATTGGCCAAATTAAACCTGCACGACGCCTGGGATTTAATCTTACATTTGCCCCTGCGCTATGAAGACGAAACCCACATCACCCCCATTGCCAATGCGCCCTTTGGACAAAGCTGTATGGTCGAGGGCACGGTGATTGCCCAAGAGGTACAGTATCGTCCGCGCAAGCAACTGCTGGTGCAAATTGAGGACGACTCAGGCCATGTCTTGATTTTGCGCTTCATCCACTTTTACCCCAATCACCTCAAGCAAATGGCCCAGGGCAAAACCATCCGTGCCCTAGGTGAAATCAAACGAGGGTTCTTGGGGGATGAGATGATCCACCCCAAAATCAAAGACGTGGTGGCCGAAGGCGCTTTGCCCGATTGCCTGACCCCGATTTACCCCACGGTCAGCGGCCTGACGCAGCCGGTGTTAAGGCGCATTATTCGACAGGCGCTGGAACACACCTCTTTGGCCGACACCTTGCCGCCGGCGCTATTGCACACCTTGGGCCTGCCGGCCTTTGGGCCGTCGCTTGGCCTATTGCATGCGCCGTCGCCGGAATACCGCATTCAAGATTTAAGCAACGGCGCCTTGCCGGCCTGGCAGCGGCTCAAGTTTGACGAGCTGCTGGCGCAGCAGCTGTCGATGCGGCTGGCCTATCAAAAGCGGCGCAGCGGCGTGGCCCAGCCCTTAGTCGGGACGGGCGAACACTATCAGGGCTTAATCAACCAGCTGCCGTTTTCGCTGACGGGGGCGCAAGAAAAAGTATTGGGCGAAATCAAACACGATTTGGCCCAGGGCTATCCCATGCACCGGCTGCTGCAAGGCGACGTGGGCAGCGGCAAAACCGTGGTGGCCGCGCTCAGCGCCTTAACCGCCATCGAAGCCGGCTATCAGGTGGCCTTAATGGCCCCCACCGAAATCTTGGCCGAACAGCACTATCTTAAATTCAAACTGTGGTTTGAACCACTGGGCCTCAAGGTTTCTTGGCTGTCCGGCAGCTTGCGCAAAAAGGCCAAAGACGCCGCCAAGGCGGAAATTGCCGCCAATGAGGTGCACATTGCCATCGGCACCCACGCCCTGTTTCAAGACGACGTGGTGTTTGCCAGCATGGGCTTGGTCATCGTGGATGAGCAACACCGCTTTGGGGTGGCGCAGCGGCTGGCTTTGAAAAACAAAGGCCAAAGCGTCCATCAGTTGATGATGTCGGCCACGCCGATCCCCCGTACCCTGGCGATGAGTTTTTTTGCCGATTTGGACGTGTCGGTCATTGATGAGCTGCCGCCCAACCGCACCCCGATTGTGACTAAATTAATCAATGCCGCCAGACGACAGCAGGTAGAAGAGTTTGTGTACCAGACGGGTCATAAGGGTGAGCAGGTGTATTGGGTGTGCCCGCTGATTGAAGAAAGCGAAGCCCTGCAGTTGCAAACTGCCGTAGACACCCATGCCTATTTGTCAGACCTATTAAACGGCCTGACGGTTGGCCTGGTGCACGGCAAGCAAAAGCCGCAGGAAAAGGCGGCCGTCATGGCCCAGTTCGCCGCCGGCGAGCTTAACGTGCTGGTGGCCACCACGGTGATTGAGGTTGGCGTAGACGTGCCCAACGCCAGCCTGATGGTGATCGAACACGCCGAGCGGATGGGCCTGTCGCAGCTGCATCAGCTGCGTGGGCGCGTGGGCCGAGGGGCCGCAAAAAGCATGTGTGTGCTGCTGTTTGAAGAGCCTTTGAGCGACTTGGCCAAGGCCAGGCTGAAGGTGATTTACGAACACACCGACGGCTTTGAAATTGCGCGGCAAGATTTAAACATTCGCGGGCCCGGTGAGTTCTTGGGCGCGCGCCAAAGCGGGGCGCCAATGTTGCGCTTTGCCAATCTTGAAGAAGATTTGGCCCTGCTGGAGCAGGCGCGGCAGCTGGCGCCGGAATTGATTCAACACCATCCAGACATCGTGGCCACCCATTTATCACGATGGCTGGCCCACAAAGAAGGTTATTTAGGGGTTTAATATGCTGTTTTTACCACAAAGCGTGCTCGATGACTGGCTGTTAGAAGACGTCAATATGGGCGATTTGACCACCCGCACCCTAGGCTTGAGCGCAACGCCCGGGCAGATGACGTTTTGCAGTCGCACCGAGGTGTGCGTGTCCGGCATTGAGGCCGCCACCGCCCTCATGGCGCGCCTGGGCCTGAAGATTGTGGCCAGCCTGAATGAGGGAGATTTGGCCGCCAAGGGTGAGGTGTTGCTACAGGTGACGGGGCCGGTCGCGCGGCTGCAGCAAGGCTGGAAGGTGGGGCAGAATATTTTGGAGTGGGCCTGCGGCGTGGCCACGCACACCCAGAATATGGTCAGCATCGCCCGCGCCATCAACCCCAGGGTCAGCATTGCCTGCACCCGTAAAAGC
>JAGNPU010000056.1 GCA_017989485.1 Neisseriaceae bacterium | reverse complement strand
AAACGCGCGCGCACGCGCACGCTGCCACGGCCGCTTTCATACGTGGCCAACATGTCTTCTGGCGAGGTGATGATTTGACCGCCGCCGTCAAAGTCTGGCCCCTTCACATAGGCCATCAGCTCGGCCGTGCTCAGTCGGCGGTTTTTTAAGAGGGCCACGGCGGCTTCGGCCACCTCGGTCAAATTGTGTGAGGGAATCTCGGTGGCCATGCCCACGGCAATGCCGGAGGCTCCGTTAAGCAACACCATCGGCAGGCGGGCAGGCAACACCTGAGGCTCAAAAAAAGCGCCGTCATAGTTAGGCGAAAAGTCCACCGTGCCCATGTCGATTTCCGACAGCAAGAGGTCGGCTATCGGCGTTAATCGCGCTTCGGTATACCGCATCGCGGCCGCACCGTCGCCGTCGCGCGAACCAAAGTTGCCGATGCCGTCGATGAGCGGGTAACGCAGGGTAAAGTCTTGGGCCATCCGCACCATGGCGTCGTAGGCCGACGCGTCCCCATGGGGATGGTATTTACCCAAAATTTCGCCGACCACGCGGGCCGACTTAACCGGCTTGGCGCCATGCACCAGGCCCATGTCCTTCATGGCGTATAAAATCCGGCGCTGCACCGGCTTTTGCCCGTCCGTCACCTCGGGGAGGGCTCGGCCCTTGACCACGCTCATGGCATATTCTAAATAGGCACGCTCAGCATAGGCGCCTAAAGCCAAAAAATCATCGCCCACCACCACTGGCTCTATCGCTTCAGACTGTTCAGGTTGGTTTTCTAACATAGCGTGGTCATTTACCCTTCAAATTACTTTAAAACTCGGTTAAGCACTTCTCTAGTGCCAGTGCGCATATTTAAGCATAATTTTGCTGATTGAACATCATTTTGCCATGACCTCAGGTCATAAATCGTGGTTTTCAAGCGTCGTCGGCGTGGTGATGGCCCAAAATCCCCATGAGCGCATCGCCAAAGGTGTCGAGTTTTTTCTCGCCCATGCCGTATACCTGCGCCAGTTCGGCCACCGTCGTCGGCATGGCCTGGACGATTTCGCGGAAGGTGCGGTCGGGGAAAATCACGTAGGCCGGCACGCCATCGGCAAGGGCCTGTTCTCGACGCCAAACGCGTAAAGCCTGCCACAGACGCTCTTCGCGCTCGGTGCGCAACCATTTTTCAACCGGCCCTTGGGTCTGGGCTTTGTCGCGCTTCAGCGGCCGCATCGACACCTTTTGCTGGCTGGTGAGCACCTGACGAGAGGCCTCGGTCAGGATTAAGGCCTGGTTGTGGGTTAAATCGATGTCGAGCAGGCCCTGGGCCACACACTGGCGCACCACCGCGCGCCACTCTTTGTCGGTGAGCTGATCGCCGATGCCAAACGTGGACAGGTTTTGATGATTTTGGTAGCGCACATAGTCGCTGTTTTTGCCTTTGAGCACGTCGATGACGTGGGAGGCGCTAAACCGTTGGCCGACGCGGTACACGCAGGACAGCAGCTTTTGCACCAGCTCGGTGGCGTCAAACTGCTGCGGCGGATGTTCACACTGGTCGCAATGGCCGCACGGCTCGCTGGCCTCTTCGAAATACGACAGCAGCTGCACGCGGCGACAGCCCGAGGTTTCACAAAACGCCAGCATGGCGTCCAATTTTTGTAATTCGACCTGTTTTTGCAAGTCGGTTTGCTGACCATCCATAATCATTTGCCGGCGCAAGACCAAATCATTCAGCCCATAGCATAACCAGCTGATGGCGGGCAGGCCATCCCGCCCGGCGCGCCCAGACTCTTGGTAGAAGTTTTCAATGCTGCTGGGCAAGTCGAGGTGGGCCACAAAGCGCACGTCGGGCTTGTCGATGCCCATGCCAAAGGCCACCGTGGCCACCATCACCACGCCGTCTTCTTGGGTGAATTTTTTCTGGTTGACGGTGCGCGTTTCGAGCGGCAGGCCCGCATGATAGGGCAAGGCGTCAAACCCTTCGCCGCGCAGCAAGGTCGCCACTTCGTCCACGCGTTTGCGTGACAGGCAGTACACAATGCCGCTTTGGCCCACGCCCTGGCGTTTTAAAAACGACACCAGCTGTTTTTTGCCGTTGTTTTTTTCGATGACCTGATAATAAATATTCGGCCGATCAAAGCTGGCCAAAAAGGTTTGTGCGTCCTGCAGACGCAAAAAATGCACCATGTCGGCCTGGGTTTCCGAATCGGCCGTCGCGGTGAGGGCAATGCGCGGCACCGCCGGAAACTCGTCGGCCAACACTCCTAGCTGCTGGTATTCGGGCCGAAAGTCATGACCCCACTGGCTCACGCAGTGGGCCTCATCGATGGCGAACAGGCTGACGTTTAACGACTTTAAAAATCGAATAAACCTGGGGCTGACCACCCGCTCTGGGGCCACGTACAGCAGCTTGAGGCTGCCATCATAGGCGTCGTCGGCAATGCGCCGCGACTCTTCGCTAGAGGTGCTGCTGTTGACGCTGCCGGCATTCACCCCCACCGCCCTAAGGCTGGCCACCTGGTCGGCCATAAGGGCAATCAGCGGCGACACCACCACGGTCAGGCCGTCTTTCATCAAGGCTGGAATTTGATAGCACAGTGATTTGCCCCCGCCGGTGGGCATCAACACCATGGCGTTCTGATTTTGATTTAAGGCGTGAACGATTGCGGCCTGGTTGCCTCTAAATTCGGCATAGCCAAAAACCTGCTGTAAAATATGTTGTGCGCTTAAGTCCGACATGTTGATACGGTTACCCTTATGGTGACGGTCAATCTGTTTGACCCTCTGATGAAAGACACAATGCTTGTTTGCAAGGGGAAATTTTGCCCCTTATCTTAAAGACATTTGTTACACTACTGATTTCAAATGCCGATTTAACCACTCGAAGGATGTTCGCATGACCACCAAACCGTATTTGGGCGTACTGGCCACCGCCAGCCTCGTATTGTTAGCCGCCTGTGGCACCACCGCGACCAGTACCCCCAGCAGCTCGGGCAAAAACTGGCTGTCCTTAGGGGTGTCGCAAAACAGCAATATTTTGCATGAGCTTGACCAAACCAGCGTCAAAAAAAATGGTCAGGTGGTGACGTTTCGCGACAAGAAAACCTTTACCGACATCAGTAAAGAGCATTTCCAATACCTACCCAAACACAAATACTCTTTGAACACCTGGGAAATGAACTGCGCCAACAAGACCTATCGCCTTGTGGCCACGCAGCTCATCGCCGAAAACGGCACCGAGGTTTGGCAAAAGACGTTTGATTTTAACACAGCCCCTACCCGTAAAATCGTGGCAGGGTCTTCCACAGACAAACAATACCAAGCCGTTTGTCGTTAGTCCGAGAAAGCAAGCACATGAACCGTACGCTATTTTGCCTGATGGCCACCGCCCTATTGAGCACCGCCACCTGGGCCCAAACCCCCGCCGAAGCAGAGCTGTTGTCGGCACAGGTGAACTACCAAACCGCCTTAAAAGCGCAGCAAAACTTTAAAGGCCAAGTCGGCGACACCGAAAGCCGCCTGCAGTCTGCCAAACAGCGCCTACAGGGCCTGCAGCAGGAAGTACAAACCCTAGAAACCAAGCTGGGCGAGCTGGCGCAACAGAGCAGCAGCGCCCAAACCACGCTGGAACAAGCCGGCCAACGCCTAGACGCGGCTTGGGCGGCGGCACGCTAGCCGCAACCCGCCCAAACCTTATTTTTTAGCCGTCAAACACTGTTGGCGCACCTTGGCCACGGCCTGATCTAACTTGTTGGCATTGACCAGGCCATAAATCGGCTCCTGAGCGCGGCAGCGTTCGCTGTAGACCAAGGTAAACGGCACGCCGCCAGACACGTTGCCTATGGTTTTAAACCATTGGGCGCTGTCGCCCTTAAGCTGCCATACCGGATACACAATAGGGACTTCTTGGATGAACTTCGCAATGTTTTTGGGCTCATCCAAGGCCACGCTGAACACCCGAGCACGCGGCTTAAGCTTGCTTTTTTGCTGCTGCTGATGCCAGCGGTTCAGCTCGGGAATTTCTTTGCGGCAGGGCGCGCACCAGGTGGCCCAGACGTTTAAGACCTTAATGTCGGGACTGTTGTCGTAAAGGGTTTGCGGCTTTTGGGTTTGCCAATCCACAAGCTGTGGCGCGGCGGCCCAGGTCAATGAGCTGGCGCAAAGCAAGCCCAGCAAGGTGGCCCATAATGTCTTCATACTGTGTCCTTTTGGGGGTCAAATCATTCGGTGAAACGGCCTTCATCATACCAAAGCCACCTTCAGGGCACCACCGGTCCATGACGTTTGTGTGCCCACTAAACGTAAGAAAAGCCTGTGGTTTACCGCCAGCCGCCCCACAGAAATGATATAATTGGCGCATTATTGATTTGTTTTTCATAGGATGTTTATGGCCATTACCCTCTATCACAACCCTCGCTGCTCGAAATCCCGCGAGGCCTTAGCCGCCTTACAAGCCCTAGGCCACACGCCTGAGGTGGTGTTGTATTTAGAGACGCCACCGGATGCGGCCACCTTGGCCGACGTGGTGCACAAACTTGGCCTGCCGGCCCGAGCGCTGTTGCGGACCAAGGAAGCAGAATACGCCGAACTGGGTTTGGCCGACGCCAGCTTGGACGACGCACGCCTCATTGCCGCCATGGTGGCCCACCCCAAACTCATCGAGCGACCGATTGCCATCGTCGGCAATCGCGCCGCCATCGGCCGGCCCCTGGACGCGATTTTGGCCCTATTGGCTTAAGCCCATGCCCTTTTTGACCCACCGCCCCTACCGATTTTTCAAAAACCTACGCCGCGGCCTGTACCTGAGCCTGCTGTTGTCGCTAGGGGCGTTTGCCTATGCCTGTTACTCGGTGTATGCCTACGCCGACTTAAGCACCGACGAGCCTGCCGATGCGGCCATCGTGCTCGGGGCGGCCGCCTGGGGCGACAACCCGTCACCGGTGTTCAAAGAGCGCATTAACCACGCCATCGATTTGTACCACAAGCAACAGGTGCAAATGCTGATTTTCACCGGCGGCACCCCTAAGAGCGGCTTCCCAACCGAGGCCGAAGTGGCCAAAAACTATGCGGTCAAAAAAGGCGTGCCCAAAAGCGACATCATCATTGAAACCCAATCGCGCACAACGTATCAAAACCTCGCGTTTGTCCAAAAAGAAATCCGCGGCATCACCCATTTAAATCGCTTTATCTTGGTCAGTGACCCCTATCACATGGCGCGCGCCCAGCTGATGGCTGAAGACTTAAACCTCAACACCCTCACCTCGCCGACCCCGACCTCGCGGTTTTCCCACGGCGAGAAACAGGCCAAGTTTTTCTTTACCGAAGCGGCGCTCACCTTTGCCTATTACGGCATCCGCCTGACCCATTGGCTGTACTGACCGTCGCGGTGGCCTCCGCCACCAAACCCCGCTAGAATGTAGCCTATCTTTCAATCTAAACAGAAATGACTGAATGACCTACCTCACATTAAAAGCCCTGCACCTCTTTTTCATCATCGCCTGGTTTGCAGGGCTGTTTTATTTGCCGCGGCTCTACGTCAACCTGGCCATGGCCAAAGACGACGCCACCTACGACCACCTCCTGATGATGGCCAACAAGCTGTATCGCTTCATGACCCCCTTTGGGCTCTTGTCCTTGGTGTTTGGCCTATGGGTGATGTTCGCCATGGGCGTTTGGGGCGCTGGCGTGGTGTGGCCACACATTAAAATCACCCTAGGCCTCGTCTTGGTGGTTTATCACGCTTGGTGCTATGGTTTACTGTTGCGTTTTCGCACCAAAAGCAACCGACACAGCCATAAGTGGTACCGCGTGTTTAATGAGATCCCGGTTTTATTGTTAATCGTGGCCTTATACATTGTGCTGTTTAAGCCATTTTAATCAGAAGGAACCCCATGAACATCGAAATTGAACGGCGCTTCTTAATCCACAACGATGCCTGGCGTGGCCTAGGCACCTTTACGCTATTACAGCAGGGCTATTTGTCGGTCGATCCCGACCGCACCGTGCGCGTGCGCACCGCCAACAATCAAGGCTGGTTGACGCTGAAGTCGGCCATCTCCACCGTGTCTCGACACGAGTTTGAATACGAAATCCCGGTGGCCGAGGCTCAGGCCATCATGCACAATATGTGCCCCCTTACCGTGGCCAAATACCGACACCTAATCGAATTTGGGGGGTTTACCTTTGAAGTCGACGAGTATTTGGGCGAGAATGCCCCTTTAATCGTGGCCGAAATCGAATTGCCCAGCGAAGACACGCCGTTTGAGCGGCCAGAGTGGCTAGGCGAAGAGATCACCCATGATCCACGCTACACCAACTCACACCTCAGCAAAAACCCTTATGCCCGCTGGCCTGAACAGCAAAAACCAAACAAATAACCGAAAGACCTCATTCATTATGGACAAAAATGCTCAACTGTTTGAACGCGCCAAAAAAGTGATTCCTGGCGGCGTGAATTCGCCCGTACGTGCCTTTGGCAGCGTCGGCGGCGTGCCTCGCTTCATCAAAAAAGCCGAAGGGGCCTATGTTTGGGACGAAAATGATCAACGTTATTTAGACTATGTTGGCTCTTGGGGCCCCGCCATTGTCGGCCATGCCCACCCTGAAATCATTGAGGCCGTGCGCACCGTGGCCTTAGACGGCCTGTCGTTTGGTGCCCCCACCGCAGCCGAAGTCGACATTGCCGAAGCCATTTGCCACATTCTGCCCAGCGTGGAGCAGGTTCGCCTGGTCAGCTCCGGTACCGAAGCCACCATGAGCGCCATTCGCCTGGCCCGTGGCTACACCGGCCGTGACGCCATCATCAAATTTGAAGGCTGCTACCACGGCCACTCTGACAGCCTGTTGGTCAAAGCCGGCTCTGGCCTGCTGACCTTTGGCAGCAACCCAAGCTCGGCCGGCGTGCCCGCCGACTTCACCAAACACACCCTGGTGTTGGAATACAATAACGTGGCCCAGCTGACCGAAACCTTCGCCACCATGGGCGACCAAATCGCCTGCGTGATCGTGGAGCCATTTGCAGGCAACATGAACCTGGTACAGCCCAGCACCGACTTTATTCACGCCATGCGTGCCCTCACCGAACAACACGGTGCGGTGTTGATTTACGATGAGGTGATGACCGGTTTTCGCGTGGCCTTGGGCTGCGCCCAAAGCCTACACGGCGTGACCCCAGACTTGACCACCATGGGCAAAGTCATCGGCGGCGGCATGCCTTTGGCCGCCTTTGGTGGCCGTGCCGACATCATGGCCCACATTTCGCCGATGGGCGGCGTGTACCAAGCAGGGACGCTGTCGGGCAATCCCGTGGCCGTGGCCGCCGGCCTGAAGAGCCTAGAGATCATCCAACGCCCTGGCTTTTATGAACACTTAAGCGCCATGACCGAACGCCTGGCGGTTGGCCTCAAGCAGGCGGCTGATGAGGTTGGCCTGCCCTTTAGCACCGCCGCCATCGGGGGCATGTTGGGCTTATACTTCAGCAACGAACTGCCCTTAAACTACGGCGACGTGGCCAAAAGCAACGTTGGCCTGTTCACCGAGTTCTTCCATGGCATGTTGGCCCACGACATCTACCTCGCGCCCTCGGCCTATGAGGCCGCCTTTGTGTCGGCCGCACACACCCCAGAACTGATAGACCAAACCATCGCGGCGGCCCGACAGGTGTTCGCCCAAATAGCCCAAGCCTAGTCCTGCAAAAAGCCCCCAGGTCGTTTAAACGACTTGGGGGCTTTTTTGTGTTCATGATAGGATGGTGCCCAAGCTAGCCCTTTTTGATACATTATGCTTTTAATAGGCCCATTATGAATTCACCTGCTCCTAGACCAAGCGTATCTTGGCGACGACGCATCTGCCACTTCATCCTGACGGACTTACCCACCACGGTACAGGCTGAAAAAAAATATGTTCTATGGGCCCACGCGCTCTTTTTCATCCCGGCCCTATGCATGATTGTCTGGGTGGGCAACACCCCCAGCTATTTCAATTATTTTGCCGACGAAGCCGTGGCCCGCAACACCATCGTGGTGCTGTATCAAAAAATCCTTGAGGCCTCGCTGCCCGAATACCTGCGCATGATCGCCATCCACTTAAACCACATCATGATTTTGTCGCTACAGTTTATTGTGGGCGGGTTTTTATTTGGCATCGGCACCCTCGCCAGCCTGATTCATCAAGGCCTGTATTTTGGCAGCATGATCGGCCTATTTATGCACGCGCCCGTCTCGTGGCTATTTGTCCACGACACCTTTTTTCGAGGCGGCTTAGACCTCCTGAGCATGATGCTTGCGGGCGCTGCCGGCCTGCGCATCGGCACCACCTTGCTGTACGGCTGCCTGGGCAAAGGCGATGTCAAAGTCGGCCTGAGTGCCGCCTTTACCCTGTTTTTGGGCGCCGCCTTCTTTTTTGTCCTCACCATCCCCACCAGCATTGTGTTTTACCCCTTGGCCAATGCGCCCCTGGTGCTACACACCTTATTCAACCTGATTTTTTGGGTGGTTTGCTACGCCTATGTCTTCTGGCCTAGGCCCCCCTTACACGCGCACACCGCCACCGACAGCGACTCATGACCTCATTATTGACCCTACCCTGTGCCGACCCCATTCAAGGGCAGCAACTGTGCCAAGACTATGGCTTTGCCCTGATGCACACGCCGCCGCCACAAGGCGTTTATTTATGCCTAGACGAACACGGCCTCAGCCTGCGCCATGCCGATAAAAAAGGACAGGTCAGCGTCAACTTCGTCAGCGGCAGCCTAGACTACCGACGCCAAAAAGGCGGTG
>JAGNPU010000055.1 GCA_017989485.1 Neisseriaceae bacterium | reverse complement strand
GGTGAACAGGGGCCATACTCTGCCCTGACGGATGTCCAGACGATGATGTGGGGGCTGGCCGACCCTAAGGAGGGCCAAAAAACGGTGGCATAAGCTGTGGATAAGCAGGGGATGGTTTGTGGACAGTGGCTGAAACCGCATGGTGTGTCATGAGGCGGTCATCAAAAGCAGTCCGTGGTGCCGCTCAAGCACGCATCGGCTGCTTTTGACATGAGGCAGTGCCCTCACGCGGCCTTTGGCTAAATTCTCTTGAAAATGGCCGACTTTGCCTGGCCGTTGGCCCCATCGGCCGCGGTGACAAAACGCTCCATGTGGATGTCCCGCTCAAACAGGCGGCCCTGCATTAAGGTATTGATGGCCGCATCAATCATGGCCGGTGGCCCACACAAATAGGCTTTCTTGCCTTGGCATTTGCCTTGAAAGTACTCGGCCACGGCTTCGTGGACATAGCCGTGAAAACCATCCCATAGGTCGTGCGCTAGGGGGGCATTGAGGGCGGGAATATAGTGAAAGTTGGGGTGTTGTTTGGCCAGGGCGACAAAGCGTTCACGGTGGTAGAGCTCGGCCACATCGCGGGCCCCTTGAAACAGATAGATTTGGCGAGAATCACCGGTTTCTAATAGGTCTAGAATCATCGATTCGGGGCTGGACAAGCCCGAGCCACCGGCAATGAAAATAACGTCCTGACCATCTGATTTGCGCACAAAAAACTGCCCGTAAGGGCCAGACAGGGTCAGTGTGTCGCCGGGTTGTAAAGTCTCATGTAGCCAGGCGGTGGCTTGGCCGTCGGGCACCTTACGCACGTGTAAGTGGACTTCATCCGCCAGTGAACAAGGGTTGGCGATGGAAAAGGCACGGGTGCCGTGGACGCCGGGCACCTTTAGGTTAATGTATTGGCCCGCTTGAAAGGCCATGGGGCGGTCTAGCGTGAGTTGGATGCCCAAAATCGTCGGCGACAGGGTGTCGATGGCGCTGACGCGAGCGGTGTAGTCTTCTATCGGGTGGCCTAAAAAATCGGGATCGACGTCGATGTCGGCTTCGATGACGAGGTCTGTTTCGGGCAGGCAGCAGCAGGCCAATACCTTGCCTTCATCGCGTTCAACGTCCATGAGGGCAAAGGAAGACGCTGCGCCGTGATCAACATAGCCTTCTACAACCGTGACTTTACAGGTGCCGCAGGTGCCGTGGCCGCAGGCAAAGGGCAGCCAGACGCCCTGGCGTAAGGCTGCATCTAATAGGGTTTGGCCTTCTTCTACCGTGATGATGTCGCCGGTGGGTTCTATGGTGACTTGATGGCTCATGGTGGGATTCCTTAACGGTTTATTGTTTTAAATGCTTAAATTGTTAAACCCGTTTAGGCCGGGTGTTTTAAAGCGTAATAAGGACTTGTGGTCAAAGCCTCGCTCGGCCAGCGTCTGGTCACCAACGAGCGTGATGCGCTCGCCGTTTAGCGTCCACTCCACCCGGGGCCAGTCGATGTGGGCAAAATCGGGGTGTTGGGCAAAACCGCTGTGTAAGGGGGTGGCGATCAACTCGGCGACGGTCATGTGGGGTGAGACCACAAAAGCCTTGGCTGAGCAGAACAACAGATGGTTGTCCCAGCCGACGTACAGCAGCATATTGTCACCATAGTTGGCTTGTTGGTCGCGCACGACGCCGCGGTAATTAGGGGTGATGGCAATCACAGGCATGGCAGTTCTCCTCTTCATTTCATTTTTTGGGTTTTCAGGGCCAGCTTCAGCGGGGCCGAGGGGTGTGGGTACCGGCGTGAGCCACCGATACCCCATACGGTGCAGGCCTTAGACGGCTTTCTTCCATTGCTGCCATAGGGCTTCATCGGGCGAGCCTTTGATGTCCAAGTTATCGGCGCCCACGTTCATGTGGTAGTAATCGCGCAGAATATCGTCTAGGTCGGGGCCACCGCAGTTGCCTTGCAGAATTTGGTTGACCGGCAGCCAGGCCTGAGCATATTTTTCAGGTTCGTCGTTGAAAATGTCACAGCAGCCGTCAGAACAGGTGTGGTAGCGCTCGCCTTCAAACGTGGATTGACGATAGCTCAACTGCGTTGGGTCGCCCTGCTCGGTAAAGGCCATGGGGATTTGGCATACCTGACACAGTTGCGGTAGGCCTTCGGAGTAAAAGCGTTTGCCTTCGGCTTCCATCTGTTTGGCTAATACCCAGCGTGGGCGATAGTATTGATCGAAGGTGTCTGGGTATTTCTCACTGAGCCAATCCAGCTCTTCGTCGCTGGGAATCCAGGTATGAAAGCCCGCGGCATGGCCAAAATTATAGAAAATCCACCAGGCCTGATGCGAAATATGCTCTTTTTCATTTTCGATGACTTCGCTGTATTTGGGCATGCGCACGCCGTAACGGGCGAGGTCTTTAAACAATGCCCCACCGGCCTCTTCAAAATAGGTTTCCCACGCCTCTTTCCAGCTCATCACCTTGTTGGGCAGCATGTAGTCCATCATCATGGACACAATGGCCAACAAACGGGTGCCGCGCCAAAACCACTTGTCTATCCACTTTTGCACCAGGGGCAGATTGTCTTCGTGCTGCTCCAGCAAAAACTTGATGATTTCCAAGCCCAGCGTCATGTGGCGCGCCTCATCGGATTGTGAGCTAAAGCCAAAGGTCACGGTGGCCATGTCGCCATTGTGGGCGGCGCCGGACATAAAGGGCACGAATAAGAGGTTGGTGAGCACGTATTCAAAGGCAAAGCTAATCGCCACTAAAAATTCAAACGGGCCTGCAGAGCGGGCGTCTTCAAAAAAAGACTTGGGCACCGACAGATACCAAACGCGGTCGTGCATGTGGCTCCAGTCGTGCATGCCGTTGAAAAACTTATTGTAGTGGCTCATGGCATGAACCTGGGTTTGGACGTGACGCAGCTCGTCAATGGCCTGCATTTGGCAGGCGATGCGGGCACCGACGCCACCAAACTGACGGCCAACGTGGCAATAACCCTGATAGGCCTGATATTCCAACGGCGTGACCGCGGTAATGAACAGCTTGATGGCGTTCAGATAGCGTGGGTCGGAAATGTTCATCTGGCCGTTGTTTTGGGCAAAGGCGTCAAATATGGTGTAGAGCTTTTTCTCTTTTTCCGCCTGATACTTCCAATAGGTGTCCATGGTCAGGCGAAACGGGTCTTCCCATTTTGACCAGTCGGTGATCTTAATGCCTTCAAATGCTTCATAGGGAAAGGCTTTTTGACGGTCTTGATAGGAAAAATCCCAGTCTAGGTCACGGGTCAGCAGATTGTATTTTTCTTTTAGGTTTAATTTTTTGGTCATGATGTTTCTCCTTTGTGGCTGGTTAGCGTTGCCAGCTCAAAATCATCCGGTCATCGTCCTCATCGACGTTGCCCCCGAGGGTAATGAGGTTTAGGTGTAACTCCTGCATGTGCCAGTCTTGGCCGGTGACGGCCTCAACGCTGGCCCGGCTGATGATGAGCTCGTTTGCACGCTCGAGGCGGATCATGGCGGGCTGGTAGATCACCGTCACGCCAGGGTTTTCGACTTCGATGGCCTCGACGATGTAACGCGCAGCGTCATTGTCTTGCAGGGCTAAATACACTTTGGATGACATGATTATTCCTTTGCCTCAGCCGCAGGGCTGAGTTGAGCACGTTGGCCGCGCTGGGTGATGTGGTCACGGGCTTCGGTTAAGGCAGCGTCAGCTGCCTGGCCTAGGGTTTTGTGGGCGATGGGCACGAAGGCGGCATCAACAATGGGTTGCCAAGTGCTGAGCCAACGCTGTAGTTGGGCGCGGTTGGCGTCATTTTCGGCGGCGGCAATTTTCAGAGCGCTGTCGGCCCAATTCATCAGGTCTTTGAGGCAATCTTGCATAAACTGCGTCAGCATGGCGAGATCACGACCGCCATCGGCAATGGCTTGAACCTCAAGTGCCTTGTATAAAATGTGGTCAAGATAGGTGTCGATTAACAGGGATTGAACCAGCAGCAGCTCAAACCAGTCGTCGGTGACCAACAAGGTTTCGCACAGGGCACGTAGGGGTTGCCAGTCAGCATCTTCAAGCCAGGCTTGCTTGGCCTCGGCCAATGAGGTACCGCTGTTGCCGTCCAATAATAGGCCGATGCGGGATAGGTATTGCGCCATGCCTAGCCTATCCATGCCCGCGAATAAGGAAGCCTGAGTGATGGCGGTACCATAGCCATAGGCAGATCCGGATAGGTGAATCAGATTGGCGGTATGCTCGACGTGGCGCAGCGGCAGCAGGCATTGGGTAATGGTTTGGGTCAGCGCAGGGGATAAAAACGTCGCCAGCTGGCGTTTTTCAAAAAAAGCGTAGCTGTGTTCAGCGTGCTCCTGCATGCGGGCACGGCTTTGCACATAGGCACCATAGTAAAACTGGCGCGGGTCGCGAAAGGCGTACCAGTCCGCCATGGTGATGGTGGTGTAGCCAGGATCGTTCAGCGATTTATCGGGGCGCCATAAAGGGCGATAGTGAAAATTGGTGGTGCCTTGGGCATCATAGGTGGCTTCTTGATAGCGTGTAGCCGGTTTGTCGCCAAAACGGCGGGCAATGTGGCTAAACGTGTGACGGACGGGCTCGATCGTCGTCGTTTTGATTTCTAATGACACGGCAGTCTCCTTCGTAAAACACAAGATTATGGTTATGTTTGGCGTGCATGACCGACCAAGGTATTGTGGCCATAGCGCCATTTTTCTGCTTCTGCATCCACCATCGCCATTTGCTCTGGGCTCATGGGCACGACCTGGTTGTGCACGCAAAATGCTTTAAAGGCGCTCGGCGGTAAAACCAATTCCACAAACAGGCAGGGGTCGCCGATGGCAAAATCAAATTCAATAAAGCGTGCATTGGCCTCGCTGCGGATGCGAACAAATTTTGGTAAGTCCGTAAAGTTGGGCGTCTGTTCTTGGCTTAAATCGGCCATTTTTATCTCTCCTTCTACCGGTGCAGAATGTGTCACTATTGTTGCGTCAGCGTGAAAAAATGGTAAAGTCTGATAAAGTAAATACACGGCTTGGTGTATTTATCTGTTTGATTTTAAATATAAAAAATGCCATTTAGGCGAAAAAAACAAGATGGGTGAAGGCGAAAACCCCTTTGATTTTAATCAAATGATTAAGTCAAACGCCGCGCTTCACCATTTGATGAAAAAAAATAACACACCGCTACAAAGAGGATCCCTATCATGATGAACATGAAGCAAAAAATTCCCCTGCCGAAAAGCCAGGATTTAATTGAGGCCATTCGGTTTGATGAGGAAAACGGCAAAATATGGCTGGCTGAGAATCGGATGTTGCTGCTGTCTGCCAACGTCATGGCGCAGCTTCAAGCGTCTTTAAGTACGGTATTGGGGCGTGAACGCAGTAAATATTTCCTGATGCGTTTTGGTTTTCAAATAGGCCTACAGGATGCCGAGTTATCCAAGAAAATTAGGCCCAATTGGGCCACGGCCGAGCAGGTTTTTTTGGCTGGGCCCCAGTTTCACGCCATACGCGGCATGGTGAAAGTGGTGCCTCAGGCGCTGACCATAGACGTTGCTGCCGGCGTGTTTTTCGGACGGTTTAATTGGTATGAATCGTATGAGGTGAGCAACTACCTCAAGCAGTATGGGCCCTCAAGAGACCCCGTTTGTTGGACTTTATTGGGCTATGCCAGCGGTTTCAGCAGTGGTTTTATGGGCAAAACCATCGTGTTTAAAGAGGAGCAGTGCGCGGCCATGGGCCACAGCCACTGTGCCATTGTGGGCAAGCCTGAAGCAGAATGGGATGAGCTCACCGACATGGAGTCGGCCATGCTGTCTGAAAGCATGCCGAAAAATATTTTTGCGCTCAGAACCGACTTCATCAATTTACAAAGCAGCGTGGCGCCATCGGCACCGCGTAAATCGTCGTTGACCATTGGCCACTCCCAGCCTTATTTAGACGTGTGCGCCCTAGTCGATCGCGCCAGCAAAACGCAGGTCAGCGTGCTGTTGCAGGGGGCCATTGGCGTGGGCAAAGGCGCGTTTGCCTATGCCTTACACAAGCAAAGCAGCCGTGCGAACAAACCGTTTATTACCGTGAACTGCGCTTGCTTGCCGCCGGACTTGGTGGAGGCCGAGCTGTTTGGGATTGCCAAAGGCGCCCTGCCCGGCGTCACCGAAACCCGTATAGGCAAGATTGAACAGGCGGCCGGCGGGACGATTTACATCAGTGAAATTCTGGCGCTGTCGTTGCGCGGCCAGACGCGGCTGTTAATGCTTTTGGAAGAGAAAAAGCTGGCGCGGTTAGGCCAGGCCGCCATGACTGACATCGACGTACGCCTGCTGGTGTCGTGTAAGGAAGACCTTGTGCAGGCGGTGAAAGACGGGCGTTTTCGGGCGGATTTATATTATCGTCTTAACGTGATGTCGATTGAGATTCCCTCGTTGGCAGAGCGCAAAGAGGACATTGTGCTCTTGGCCAATCATTTTTTGGCCAAGCATGCCCAAGTGCATCAAAAAAATGTGCTGGGGTTTAGCGACAGGGCCAATGAACTGATGATGCAATACGACTGGCCAGGTAATATCCGTGAGTTAGAGCATGCGGTTGAGCGCGGCCTCATCATGACGGAGGCGCGCCAGCACATTGATGCTTCCCATCTTTTCCCCAACCATCAGGATGAAACCACCTATGTTAATGGCTTTGACCAAGAAGGAAGGCTTGCGTCCGTCGATGGCAAGCTGCCAGAGCATCAGCGCAGTTTAATCAAGCAGCTGCTGCAACAAGAGCTTAACCTTGAGGCTTTAGAGCAGGGCTTGATTTTGGGCGCGCTAAAGGACGCCAATAACAATATTTCAGAAGCCGCGCGACGTTTAGGGCTGACCCGCCCTGCTTTGGCCTACCGCATGAAAAAATTCAATATTTAAAGAATGCTGCCAAGCCGCTGCCCCCGCAAACTGACGGTCCTATCAATAGGACCGTTTTTTGTGGCTGCAGGCTGCCCAGATGGGGCGCAAAGCCGCCGCACACAAACGTGCTGATTGGCCACCCTGCTGTGGATCATATTAAATAGGGCTTCGGGCAGAGAGGAGTGGTCCTGATGAATGGGTCCGCAGGCTTTCATGCCTAAGCGATTGCTTAAAACAGGTGGATTGAGGGCGGTCCAATCGACCCCTAAGGCCTGTGGATAACTTATGTATGATTTGTGTGAATACCGCTGATGATTCAGCCGGATTGTGGATAAGATAAAAACATGCCACCAAAATAACTATGACGAAGGCACAAATGACGCCCAGGCGGTCGGCCTGATGGGGGACTTCTTAGAGGGTTGTTTTACCGTGGCCTTTTGGACGATGATGAGGGCCGGTCATGGGGTTATCCACAAGGCCAAGCAAGCCTCATGATGGCCAAGATATGCGTTTGTTGTTTCTTTTTGCTTGGGTTTTTGGTGTATGTCCTCAGACAAAGAAGCCTATGAAATAAGGCCGCAAAGGCAGGTACTCAGTTTCTTGCCCGCTTTTTTTACATGAGGATTTAACGCAGCATGGCCAGAAGCCGTGTGGGTTAATCATAGGCCTAGGCGTGGTTGCCACGGTCGGTGCTTAGGCGCCCTTCTTAAGCATTAAGACGGATTAATGGCCTTGAGTGAGGCCATTCGGGTGTATGGGGGCGGCAATAGGCTGCTGAAGGGCTGTATTGAATGCGGTCGGCTATGCTAAGCGGGGGTGAGGACCTTGGTTAAGCTTGCCATAGAGGCCGTGTTCGCCGTGACGGATGGAGGCATGGGCGGCATCTTGGCCCTGTGGATAAGTCAGATTTTGGTCAGACGGCTTGGTTTTTCCGGCGTCATTGGTCAATGATCTGATCCGTGATTGGGCCAAACAGGCTGTGGATAGAAAATGTGGTTAACTCGGTTAACTTGCCGATTAAGCAGCCATAGTTATGCACAAACTAACCACAGTTATCCACAAAATCGCCGTGTGGGGCCATTAAGTTAATGTTGTTAATAGGCGGCCTTGCTTTCGCTTTGTGCCAGCAAACCCTTTATAATAGAGACTTCTTGTACACAAAAGGATAGCCACCATGAGTGATGGTGTTCGGTTAAGGCCGTTGGAAAGAGAAGACTTGGCGTTTGTTCATACCTTAAAAAACAATGCCAACATTATGTCGTACTGGTTTGAAGAGGCCTACGAGTCTTATGTTGAACTGTTAGATTTATACAATAAGCACATCCACGACCGCACCGAGCGGCGCTTTATTGTTTACAATAAAGAGGCCATTTTAGGGCTGGTAGAGCTGGTTGAGATTGACTACATCCATCGCCGCACTGAATTTCAAATCATCATAGACCCACAGCATCAGGGTCATGGTTATTCTAAAATAGCCACACGGCTCGGCATCGACTATGCGTTTTCGGTGCTGAATATGCACAAACTGTATTTGATTGTGGACGTAGAAAACGAAAAAGCCATACACGTTTATAAAAAAGCCGGTTTCAGAATCGAAGGGGAGCTCATCGATGAGTTTTTCGTCTGGGGCCGTTACCACAATGCCTACCGTATGTATTTGTTTCAAAAAGAATACATTGCTTTAAAGGCCAAAACGCCATGAACCCAGTACGCCTGTTGATTTCTGACTCTTACGACCCCTGGTTTAACCTGGCGGTGGAAGAGTGTATTTTCCGCCAAATGGACCCACAACATAAGGTTTTGTTTTTATGGCGTAATGCCGACACGGTGGTGATTGGCCGCGCTCAAAACCCTTGGAAAGAATGTAATACCCGTAAAATGGCGGCCGATGGG
>JAGNPU010000054.1 GCA_017989485.1 Neisseriaceae bacterium | reverse complement strand
GACTGCTTTGATTTTGATGTGTTGCAATAAGGCATAGGGGTGGGGCAGAGGTCGTGCGCACCCAAAGGGTGGCGCCGCCGGATACCAAGGGCTTCACGTTAGGCCAGCTTGGCTGGATTCACGGCCCTGTTTGCTCTTTTCTTGATTAAACCATGTTTGCCCTTGCTGTGGCAAAGTTTCATGTCACGACCATGGGGCGTTGTATGGCGATGTGGGCGATGTGGCCATGGGTGGCGGGTGAGCATAAGGGCGAGGCGCAATATATAGGCGCGACTGGGGCCACATGGGGTAAAATAAAAGGGGTGAAACTTGCTATACTGTGGGGTGGATTTGTCAGTTTTTATGAATAATCATGAAAGGAAGGCCTGGCATGGGTGAAGCATTACTGCTGTCCTTTTTGCAAAAGGCCTGCGCGCAGCCGTGGTATCCGGATCAGGCGCTGCGAGACTATCGTCTAGATCCGGATCAGGCGCCCATTTCTTCGGCGATTTTGATGCCCTTTGTGCCGATTGCGGCAGAGTGGCACGTGCTGTTGACGGTGCGTAGCGCCTGCTTGAAAAATCATGCGGGCGAAGTGTGCCTGCCCGGGGGGAAGTTTGATCAAACCGACCAAAACTTAATCCAAACGGCGCTGCGCGAGACGGAAGAAGAGTTACACATTGCGCCAAAGCAGGTGAGCGTGGTCGGCAGCATGCCGATTTTTCAAACCTTAACCGGTTATGACGTGACCCCCGTCTTGGGGGTGTTGGCATCAGGTCAGGCATGGCGGGCGAATGCCGAGGTGGCCGACGTGTTCACCATACCGCTGTCGTGGGTGTTGGACGTGGACCACTATCAAGAGCGGGTCATCCACCGCACCCGTGGGGCCTTTACCTGCTTGGCCTTGCCCTATGAGGGCTACGACGTTTGGGGGGCAACCGCCAGCATGCTGTATCGATTGGCCTGGTTGCAACAGCAGTTGGCGACAGAAGATAGGGTATGACATGAATTTTGAGAAGGTAAACTTTTCGACGTCTTTTTTGCTGCTGGGCTGGGCCGTCATGGCCTTGGTGTTGCTGTTTAGTGCCTGGCGCCTGCGTGGACAAACGCAGCGGCTGTGGCCTTTGGGCGCAGGATTGTTATGGTTGTGCCTGTTGTGGAGCCTGCACGCAGGCGTGAAGGTCGGCGTGACCTATCATTTGCTGGGCGGCACCTTGCTGACCCTCACGCTGGGGCCGGCGGTGGCGCTGTGGCTGATGGCGATTGCCGGTGTGGTGTATACCGGCCTGTTTTTGACGCCGACCGACCTGTGGGCTCTGGGCCTGAGCTTTAGCTGTACCGCCGTGCCCAGTGTGGCGATTAGCTATGGCTTGCTGCGGCTGAGCCAGGCCTATTTGCCCAAGCATATTTTTGTGTTTATTTTGGGCAACGGCTTTCTGGCCGCTGCGCTGAGCATGCTGGCGGTGGGTTTGGCGGTGGTGGGCGTATTGGCTATGGAGGCCAGTTATACTGCGCGCTACTTGTGGGGCGAGGCCTTTCCCGTGTATTTCCTCATCGCCTGGGCCGAGGCCTTTTTGACTGGCCTATTGTGTGCTCTGTTGGTGACGTTTGCCCCGCAGTACGTACGGGCCTTTGATGATGAGGCCTATTTAAAGCGCCGTTCCGTCACGGGTTTTTTTGACGTTAAGTAATGTGTTGTTATGTTTCTATGCCGCCTGTTGGCGGGCGTAGGGTTTAATCATGAACTAGGTGGTGTATGAATAATAAGCACATGGCGCTAACCCGCGCGGCTTTGATGTTTCCTTTGGCTTTGGTATTGTTTGAGTTTGCGGTCTATATTGGCAATGATTTGGTTCAGCCGGCCATGCTGTCGGTGACCCGTGATTTTGGCGTAGACGCCTCATGGGCGCCGTCTTCGATGTCGGCCTACTTATTGGGCGGGGCCGCGGTGGCCTGGTTTCTGGGCCCGCTGTCAGACAGGGTGGGCCGCCGCCGGGTGTTTCTGACCGGGGTGGTGTTTTTTATTGTGACCTGCCTGTTGATTTTGCTTACCCGCAACATCGAAAGCTTTATTTTGCTGCGCTTTTTGCAAGGTACGGGGCTGACCGTGATCACGGCGGTCGGCTATGCCGCGATTCAAGAAGCGTTTGAAGAGCGGGTGGCGGTGAAGGTGATGGCGCTAATGGCCAATGTGTCGCTGTTGGCGCCGCTGTTGGGGCCGATTTTGGGCGCTTTTATGATAGAGCATATCTCCTGGCATTGGGGCTTTGTGGGCATTGCCACCTTGGCCACGGTGGCCTTTTTTGGGCTGAAGAAATACATGCCCGAAACCGTGGATTTGCCGAATAAAAATCCGCCGGCGATCTGGGCCATTGTGAAAGACTACGGCCGCGTTTACCGCAATCCTCGTTTTTTGGCCCTGGCCGTGACGGGGCCGATGATCGGCCTGCCTTTGATGCTGTGGGTGGCGCTGTCGCCGGTGATGCTGGTTGAGGACTTGGGTTTGAGCAGCATGGACTATGGCTTGAGCCAGCTGCCGGTGTTTTTTGGCCTGATTTTGGGCAATATCGGCGTGATGGTGTGGGTGGATCGGCTGCCTTTGGGGCGGACCATTCAAATAGGCACGCCGATTATGCTGCTGGGGGCGCTCACCATGCTTTTGGGCTTTGCGTTTGCTGATTATGTGTTGTGGTTTATGCTGGTCGGCATGAGCCTGATTGCCTTCGGCGAAGGCCTGTGCTTTGCGGTTCTGTACCGCTTTGCCCTGATGTCGTCGGACGTGGCCAAAGGCACCGTGGCGGCCGCAATGGGGGTGATGGTGATGTTGTTTTATGCTGGGGTAATCGAACTGGTGAAAAACCTGTTTGTGCATTTTGGCAGCCTGGCGTTTGCTCTGGTGAGCGTGTTGCTGATTGCCTTGTTCTTTACCTTCCCGCGGGCGACGATTAAGCGGGTGATGGCACAGCGGGCAAAGGGTGCCGCTCAGTCATAGGGCACGTTGAACATTTTGATGCCCTTAAAACAGCACGGCCTCTGGTATAGAGGCCGTGCTGTTTATTTGTCGGTGGTTTAGGTGGGGACGAAGGTGGCGCTCAGCGGCAGGTGGTCTGAGAGTTTTTGCCACGGCAAGCCGGTGTGCACCTTGGCGTCGATGATGTCGAGATTGCGGGTGTAAATGCGGTCCAGGCTCAGCATGGGCGCGCGCGCCGGAAAGCTTTTGGGGTAGGCGCCGTGCTTGCTCATAAAGGCTTCCTCTAAGTCCAGTAAGGGCATGAGCTGGTCGCTGGCCTGGTGGCGCCAGTCGTTAAAGTCGCCGGCCAAAATTAACGGCAGCTGGGGATCGACCTTGTGCTTGATGTAGTCGCTGAGCACGGCATATTGGACGGCACGGTCTTTTTGGCGCAGGTTAAAGTGGGCGCATAGGGCGACGATGGGTCGATCCCAGCCCTGAGGCAATACTTCACAATGCAGCACGCCGCGCTGTTCATGTTTGTGTAAGGTAATATTGAGGTTGGTTTTTTCTTTGATTTTGTAGCGGCTCAATAGGGCATTGCCGTGGTGTTTGTGCTGATGGTAGTGGGCGTTGCGGCCGTAAGACGCGTTCAGGCCCATTTCGCGGGCAAAATAGTCGTATTGCGACAGCTCTGGGAAATAGTTGAATTTTTGCGCCCGTTTGAGGTTGGCGCCTTGGACTTCTTGTAAAAACAATAGGTCAGGCGACAGCGTCTCTAGGGCGCTGGCAATTTGCTGTACCTGCATTTGGCGGTTAAATGCCGACATGCCTTTATGGATGTTGTAGGTGGCAATGGTGATAGAGGGTTGCGTCATGAATGTCCCTTATGTCTTAACATGAGGATGGCGTCGCGGTTAGACGGTGAGAAAACCAGCTCGGCGGCGGTGTCGATGTCTAGCCATTGATGCCTTAAGTGTTCTTGTGGGGCCAGGGTGATGGGCGTGTCCTTCGGGATGCACAGTGAAAACACATGCTCGGTGTTTTCGGTCACCCCGGCCGGATAGCGATGGCGCCAGTGTTCGTAAATTTCATACACGTTTTGCTGCTGCCAGTCGTGGGGCAGATGCCGGCTGGTGTCTATGCCGGTTTCTTCAAGCACCTCGCGCCTGGCGGTGTCGGCCAGAGGCTCTAGGCCTTCCTTGCTGCCCGTCACCGACTGCCAAAACCCAGGTTTGTCCTTGCGTTCTATGAGTAAAACGTCCCACTCAGGGCTGTGGATGACCACTAGGACGGAAATAGGCTGTTTGCTGGGTGTGCTCATGGCGTGCTCAAAACAATGGCTTAAGATAAAGTTAAAGCATGGGCGTAAACCGGCGGCTTGTCAAAGTGGCCGTCGTCTTTCTTGCCAGCAGGCCTTGATCACGTGTTATACTCTGTCGCTTGAGCGGCTTGTGCCTGGTTGCAAGCGCTTGAACTTAACTTGCCGGCATGCGCACGCTAATACTATGACAAAGGAAACGCAAAAAGTTCCCGCGTCAAATTAAAGCGGGCGTGTTCTTGCCAGTTGGGCAAATTATGCGTATAATTTGCACCTTTCTAAACCCTTGCCTTTTGCAAAAGCGCATGGCAAAAGGATTTATTAGCCACAAGGAGACAACATGCGTCATTATGAAATCGTATTTATCGTTCACCCGGACCAAAGCGAGCAAGTTTTAGCAATGGTAGAGCGTTACAAAGCTATGGTGGCTGACGCCAATGGCGTTATTCACCGTTTAGAAGATTGGGGCCGTCGTCAATTGGCTTACCCTATCGACAAAATTCACAAAGCACACTATGTGTTGATGAACATTGAGTGTGATTCTGCCGTTGTGGAAGAAATCGAAACCGCATTTAAATTTAACGATGCCGTTTTGCGCTACTTGACCGTGAAAATGAAACACGCGATCACAGAAGCTTCTCCTATGATGAAGGAAGAAAAAGCGAAAAACTTGCTAGACACTGCGCCTGCTGCTGAAGCAACTGAAGAAGCTAAGGTTGAAGCGTAAGGTTGATCAATCAACTGACGCTTTGCGCGCACATTTCACAGCTTGATGCGTTGCGCTACACCCCAGCGGGTCTACCGGTTTTGATGATGGTGTTACAACACCACTCAACTCAGGAAGAAGCAGGGCAAGATCGCAGCGTCACTTGTGAAGTCCAAGCAAAGTTATTTGGCGATGCGGCAAAAACTTGGCAACACGCCCAAGACAGTATGGTGAAGGTCACAGGTTTTTTAAGTCAAAAAAGCTTGCGCAATCCTAGACTGGTGCTGCACATACAAACAATCGAATTACACAAAGGTTAACGACAATGGCTCGTCATTCATTTAAACGTAAAAAATTCTGCCGCTTTTCGGCCGAAGGTATTAAAGTTGTAGACTACAAATCAGTAGACCTACTAAAAGATTTCATCGCTGAAAACGGTAAAATCATTCCTGCACGCATTACCGGTACTAAAGCTGGCTACCAACGCCAGTTGTCTACTGCTGTAAAACGTGCCCGTTTCTTGGCTTTATTGCCATACACCGATCAACATAAGTAACCTGGGAGCATAAACCATGCAAATTATTCTGCTTGAACGAGTTGCTAACTTAGGTGACTTAGGCGATGTGGTTAACGTAAAGAACGGTTTTGCGCGTAACTTCTTGATTCCTCAAGGTAAGGCACGTCGTGCTACCGAAGCCAACCTGGCTGAATTCGAAGCGCGTCGCGCCGAGTTAGAAGCCAAACAAGCCACTATTTTGGCCGATGCGCAAGCGCGTCAAGCCAAGCTAGAAGGCGCTGAAATCACCGTGGCTCAAAAAGCCGGTGTGGACGGTCGCTTGTTCGGTTCTGTGACCAATGCTGACATTGCTGAAGCCATCTTGGCTTTTGGTGTTGAAGCCAAACGTTCAGACGTACGTCTGCCTAACGGTCCTTTAAAAGCCGTTGGTGAATACGAACTGGAAATTGCTTTACACCACGATGCTGTGGCCAACGTTAAAATCACCGTTGTGCCAACTGCTGACTAAATCATTACGATAGATTAATCTGTCATCAAACCCCGTTTACCTTGCGTAATCGGGGTTTGTTTTTTTGGGGACGGGCTTGAATGGCAGGGGTTTTGACCAAGGCCTGATGCATACAGGGCAAATGTGATTTTGTGATGCGGGGTTTCTTTGTTAAACTGTGAAGCATTCATCCAGGGGATTATATGAAATTAAACTCATTGTTGGTATTGGCCATGGCCACTGCCTTGAGCGCGCCCGCATGGGCAGACGCCACTTTGTTGGTAAAGCCTGAAGTGCAAAGCTTTATCGAACAAAAAGTACTCAGTAAAGAATACACGCGCGCCGAATTGGAAGGGTTTTTTACCCAGACCGTGCACAAGCCTAGCATCATTGCCGCCATGGATAGACCTGGCACCTCGCGGCCCTGGTATGAGTTTAAGAAAAACAATTTGGGCGCCAAGAAAATTCAAGAGGGCGTGCGGTTTTGGCAGCGCAACTCGGCGCTGTTGACCGACATCGCCAGAAAGTATCAGGTGGCCCCTGAGACCATCGTCGCCATTTTGGGCATAGAGACCAATTACGGCACCGTTATGGGCTCATTTAGGGTGGCCGACGCCTTGACCACGCTGGCCTTTGACTATCCTCGTCGGGGTGAATTCTTCCAGCAAGAGCTGTCGCAGTTCTTGACCTTGGCCAAGGAAGAGGCGGAAGACCCTTTTACGTTTAAGGGCAGTTACGCAGGCGCCATGGGCATGCCCCAGTTCATGCCTTCTAGCTATCGCGAATGGGCGGTGGACCATGATGGCGACAAGCATAGAGACATTTGGCAAAACCCAGGCGACACCATCGCCTCCGTGGCCAATTATTTGAAAAAACACGGTTGGGAAGAACATCAGGTCATGGTGGTGCCGGTGCATTTGAGCGACAATACCAATATTGCGATGGTGGCGGCGATGGCGGAAGAGAAAACCGCACTCAACCATACCGTGGCAGAAATGAGAAAAATCGGCATTGTGCCCGACTATCCCGTTAAAGACTCAGCCAAGGCGATGTTGTTTAACCTAGAGGTGTCGCCAGGCGTGTTTGAATACTATATCGGTTTGAACAATTTTTATACGGTTTGGCATTACAACCATAGCCGCCTGTACGTGAAGGCGGTGCAAGAATTGGCAGACTTAATCAAAGCCGGTTATTTGGCGCAAAGCTCAGCAGGATAATTATGACGGCATATCAAGTACTGGCCCGTAAGTGGCGTCCCAAACGGTTTGGCGATTTGGTGGGGCAAGAGCACGTGGTCAAGGCCTTGCAAAATGCCTTGGCCAAAGGGCGGCTGCATCATGCCTATTTGCTGACCGGCACGCGCGGGGTGGGTAAGACCACCATTGCCCGTATTTTGGCGAAAAGCCTCAATTGCACCCAGAGTGTGAATGGGGAGCCGTGTGGCACGTGTTCAAGCTGTACCCAAATCGACGCCGGCCGTTACGTCGACCTGTTGGAAATCGATGCCGCGTCCAATACGGGGATTGACAACATTCGTGAGGTGTTGGAAAACGCACAGTATGCGCCCACGGCAGGCAAGTACAAGGTTTACATCATCGATGAAGTGCACATGCTGTCTAAGAGCGCGTTCAATGCGATGTTGAAAACCTTAGAAGAGCCGCCCAGCCACGTGAAGTTTATTCTGGCGACCACCGACCCACAAAAAGTCCCGATTACGGTGTTGAGCCGTTGCCTGCAGTTTGTGTTGCGCAACCTGACCCCACAGCAGGTGACGGCGCGGTTGGCACACGTCTTGTCGGTTGAGGGCGTGGGTGCCGATGAGGCGGCTTTAAGCCTGCTGGGTCGTGCGGCCATGGGGTCGATGCGCGATGCCCTGAGCCTGTTGGATCAGGCCATTGCCTTAGGGTCGGGGCAGGTCAGCGAGGCCGACGTGCGCCACATGTTGGGCGCGGTGGATAGACAGTACTTATTTGCCATACTGCAGCATTTGGTGAACCATGATGGGCCTGCCCTCATGCAGCAGGCACAGGACATGAGCGCCCGTGCGGTGGGGTTTGACAGCGCGTTGGCAGAGCTGGCCGCGTTGTGCCAGCAGTTGGCCCTGGTTCAGGCCGTGCCTAGCCTATTGGGCGAGGATGATCCAGAACGCACCACCTTGCTGGCGTTGGCGCAGGCGCTGAGTGCCGAACAGCTGCAGTTATACTACCAGTGTGCCATCCATGGTAAAAAAGACCTGCCTCTGGCGCCCGATGAGGCCGCAGGCTTTAACATGACCCTGTTGCGGATGTTGGCGTTTCAACCTTTGAGCGCCAAGGCCACGCCGTTAAACCTACAGATTAAAGGCACTGGGTTAAGCCCGTCGAATGCCCCTGTGGCGCCGGTGCCCGCGGCCGTGGTGCCGCCGCCTGAGCCTGAACCCACGCCAGTACCTGTACCTGAACCCATGGCTGAGCCGACGGCGTCAGTGGCTGAGGCCGTGGTGTTGCCATGGGACGAGGACGTGACCACGGCTGAGGTGGCCGAAGAGGTCGTGATGCCAGAGGTGGCGGCGCAGCCAGAACCAGAACCGGAAGTCATTACGCTCGCGCCTATGGTGGTCGCGACCACAGAGCCCGATGAGGCGGTACCGACACCGACGATGGCGCCGGTATTGGCCGAGCCCGTGGCGGCCTATGCGGCGGCAGAAGAGACGATAGTGCTTGAAACTGAGGCAATCGCCCCGATGTTTCATACGCGATTGCCCGAGTTGAAACCGACCCACTGGCGCGAAATTTTGGGCCAGCTGTCGCACCAATTGGGGGCTTCTCAGATGATTGCGAATA
>JAGNPU010000335.1 GCA_017989485.1 Neisseriaceae bacterium | reverse complement strand
GCGTACAGCGCTTCTTGTCCATTTGGAACTTCACCTTGGTGTTGTGTGGAATGCACACGTCTTTGCGGCCACGGCAAAACAGGGCCGCCAGGCGCAAGGACAGCACCGCCGCCCAACAGTATTCTTCAATGCCGATTTGCTCCAGCATTTTTTTCATGTCGCCGCGATGGCCCATGATCAAGACCGCCAGCTTGTTCTGCTCGCGCTTGGAAAAACCGGGCATGTCGGCATTTTTGACGATGTACGCAGAATGCTTATGATAAGCGGTATGGGCAATGCTCAGGCCGATCTCATGCAGCTTAGCGGCCCAGTCTATGAGGCTTAACCACATGCCCTGCTCGTGTTCGGGCAGGTCTTTAACCATGCCGCTAAAGTATTGCTGGGCGATTTCCGACACCATTTCGCCCTGATGCACGTCGGCATGATAGCGGTTTTGAAACCGCGCCACGGTTTCGTCGCGCATGTCGGCATCCAGCTGGCGGCCGATCAAGTCATACAAGACGCCATCACGCAGCGCCGCGTCGGTGACGGCCATCTCATCTATGCCCAGCTCTTCGAATAAGGCCATCATCACCGCCAGGCCACCGGCAAAGACTTCCATACGCTCGACCTTGAGGCCCGCAATATCGGCCTGGGCCACCGAGCCCGCCCTAACGATTTGATTCATCAACAGCGTCATCGCCGGCAGCGTGATCATGCCGCGGCTGTCGCCTAAGGCTTCAAACACCGCACTCAAGGAGCGCGCCGTGCCAGACGTGCCGATCGACACGTCCCAACCGATGTCTTTCAACATGAGGCTAATGCGTTGCACTTCGGTACGCGCCGCCCAAACGGCCTTGGCCACACCGTCTTCGGTCACGACGCCGTCAGGAAAAAAGCGCAGGCTGTGCGACACACAGCCCAAGGCCAGACTTTCGGTCACCTGGGGCACGAGGCCATTGCCGATGACAAACTCGGTTGAGCCGCCGCCGATGTCCACCACCAGCCGCTTGTCGTCGGTCACCGCCGAGGTATGCGCCACGCCCAAATAAATCAGCCGCGCTTCTTCTCGGCCGGCAATAATCTCAATCGGAAAGCCCAAAACGGCTTCAGCCCTTTCGAGAAAGGGCCCTATATTCTTCGCCACCCTAAAGGTGTTGGTGGCCACCACCCGCACCTGAGGCGTGGCAAAGCCGCGCAGGCGTTCACCAAACTTGGCCAAGCACGACAAAGCGCGTTCTTGCGATGCCTCAGACAGGTATTTATCCTTGCCTAAGCCCGCGCCAAAACGCACCATTTCCTTGAGTGAGTCAATCACAAACAGCTGTGTGCCTTCTTTGCGGCTAATTTGTAGCCGAAAGCTGTTTGACCCTAAGTCTACGGTTGCCAATACATCAAAATCAAAGGCCTGTTTCACAAGCAGTCTTTCTCGAGATTCAAAACGTGTGCCAATGGTAGCGTGAGCCACTGAAACTGTCATGCTGATTTTTCATGCTCATCCAGGGCTATAGGTGGCCTAAATACGGGCAAGGCCCGCCCATAAAGGCTGTCACCCGCAAACCCCTAGATTCGATTAACGTCAAGATCAGTGCGATTTTGAACACAATTGGCGTTTGCCCCAATTACTTGTAGAATAAAACCCATGAATATTTCCCAAGTCGCCGCGCTGACCGAGTTAAGCGCCAAAATGATCCGTCGCTACGAAGCCCTCAATCTGCTGCCGGCGGTGCCGCGAACGGACGCAGATTACCGCGTCTACCACGACCAACACGTGGCCGCCCTCAGCTTCATCCGGCGGGCCCGAGACCTAGGCTTTTCACTCAAGCAAATCGAGGCCTTAATGTCCTTATGGCACGACCAACACCGCGCCAGCGCCGACGTCAAAAAATTGGCTCAGGCCCATATCGACCTGCTTGAAGACAAAGCACAGCAGCTGCAGGAAATGGCCGACACCTTAAAAAACTGGACGCTGTGCTGCAGCGGTGACGATGACCCCAACTGCGCCATCCTCAACAGTCTGGCCCAGGCCAATCAGCCTTAAGCACGCCCCAAAGCGCTGATGCGCCCTGCCCGCTCATGACCCCGCCCGCCCGACACCAAGGGCAGGCGGGGTCTTTTGGTGAACGAATCTAGCCCAAACCACCGCGCTCATCCGCACGAAACTGTGTGGCCACGTCCTTGCCCTATATTTCACCACCCAAAAAACCCACAAAAAGCAATATTATACTAATGATCATAAAAACATGCGCAATCGCCGACACGATCCGCCTTAAATCATCATTTTTGATAATCTTTATGGCCAAACCTGACGCCTTAAACTATACTCATCCCTTTCTTATTTTATCGCTTTGCGCAGGTACTCATGGGCACCCCTTCATCGGTTTTCAGCAACATCCCTTTTCTCATTCTGTGTCTGTATATTGCGGCCCTATTTGGCATCAGCGCCTACGCCAGCCGCTTGGCCAAAGGCAGTGCTTCGGCCTTCTTATTGGCCGGTCGTCAAATGACCACGCCGCTGATCGCGGTGAGCGTGGCCGGACTGGCCGTAGGCGCAGCCTCTACCGTGGGCGTGGCCGAAAGTGCCTACAACAATGGCCTGTCTGCCGGCTGGTATAACGCCGCCTGGGCTGCTGGCGCACTGGCCATGGGCATGGTGGCGGCAGAGAAATACCGCCGCCTCAACGTCAGCTCCCTGCCAGAACTGTTTGAACGCTATTTTGGCAAAAGCAGCCGCCTCATCAGCGCGGTGGCGATTTTAATCGTGTTGATGATGATTGCCTCCCTTCAGTATCTGGCCGGCGGCG
>JAGNPU010000334.1 GCA_017989485.1 Neisseriaceae bacterium | reverse complement strand
ACCGGCGCCGGCATCAAAATTCGCTCCGGCCCCATCACCTCGTTGATCAATGGGGCGATTAGCTTTTCTTCGCCCACGGAAGTCGGCAAGGGCGGTAATGTCCAAAACCATCAAAAATTCACCCTGTATGCCGACGAAGACAAGGTATTGCAACAGCCTTCAGATCGCGCCCTATACTATGTGGCGGTGTTTGATCAATCGATACGCGGCCTGGAGGCCGGCGCCGACATTCAGTTCCAAGGCGTCAACATCGGTGCGGTCAGCCAGGTGCCCTTTTTTGAACGCAACGACAGCCTGAACATGTTTAACAGCGGTAAAATCCCCGTGCTGCTGCGCATAGAACCTGGCCGCATGGAGCTAAACGCCGATGAACAAACCCAAAAACAGTGGCTAAGCCGCTTTGAACAGGCCATAGACCAAGGCCTGACGGCCAAGCTAGAGAGCAATAGCCTGATCACCGGCTCGCTGTTTGTGGAACTGACCCAGCAGGCAAAAAATCGCGGCGCCCACGCCCGTCAGCAATACCACGGCTACACCATGATTCCGACGGCGGCTTCGGGCTTAAATCGTTTGGAAGACCAAATCATGCGCCTGCTCGACAAGCTCAACAATTTGCCGGTTGAAAAAAGCCTGGCCGAACTCAATGGCACTTTAAGCGAGCTGCAACGCACCCTAAACAGCGCCAATAAGGTCATTGACAGCGACGACACCCGCAACATACCGAAGCAGCTGAACCAAACCATGCAGCAAGTGCAAACCTTGCTCAAAGGCATGTCGCCCGATGCGCCAATGTATCAAGAGGCGCAGGAAACCATGAAACAAATTAACCAGACCTTGCAAGAAGTGAAGCCGGTGATCCGCACCCTGAATGAAAAACCCAATGCGCTGATTTTCAACACCAAGCAGGTTGACCCTACCCCTAAAGGAGCCAGATAATGCGTTGCCTCACCCTATTGCTGACCTCTGTCGCCCTGCTCGGCGGCTGCGCCAGCGCGCCCCCGACCTATTACCAACTGCCGGTACAGGTCAGCGCTGCCCCCAATCAGGCCCAGCTAAACTATACGGTTAAAGTACGCATGGCCGATTTTTTAAACAGCAGCAGCATGGTGTATGAAACCAGCGACGTTGAAGTCGTGCTGTCGAAACAGCACCTTTGGGCAGAAAACCCCGAGCCCTCGATTGCGCGTAGCCTGGCCTATAAGTTAAACCAGGCCCAAAATAAGGCGGGTTTTTACACCAGAGGCAGCCGCCCCAACGATATTCTGGTACAGTTAGATCAGTTCCAAGGCAGCCATCACGGCCAGGTCAAGCTCAGCGGCCAGGTCACCATCCAAACCTCGGGCCAAAAGCCTGTCACCATGCCGTTTAGCCTCAGCATTGCCCAAGAAGGCGATGGCTACAAGGCCATGGTGCAAGCCCTAGACCAAGGTTTGGCACAGTTGGCGCAAAGCATTGCTGGCCAATTGGCCACGCCCACCCACGTAAAAGGATATTTGCTATGAAAATAGAACATGCAGCCGAGGCCGCAGAGGGTCGTTTTTATGCGCAGCAAGACGGCGCCGTCGTGGCAGAATTGAATTATCGTTATTTAAGCCCCACCCAAATCGACGCCTACCGCACCCATGTAGACGACAGCCTGCGTGGCCAAGGCGTTGCCGGCCAGCTATACGATGCCCTCATCGCCTTTACCGAAGCCGCTCAGCTGACCATAGAGCCTAGCTGTAGCTACATCGCCAAAAAAATGGGGTTGCCTGAGAAGCCATAACCTAGCGCCCACAAAAAAAGACATGCGTTTAAGCATGTCTTTTTTTGTGGGCGGTGCCTTAGGCCAGGCAGGCTTCAAGGCGGTTTAGAATCGCCCCTAGTGCTGCCTTGGTGTCGCTGGCATCAATCACCGGCTCACCCGCAGCCGTCAGCTGGTTGCGGGTATAAGGGTCTACTTCTGGTTCAAAGCTGGCGCGCAATTGGCGCACCTTCAACACGTCTTGACGCGAATAAACATTACCACCGTAGCCTAACACCACGCCGTTTTGGTATTGCCACTGTTCAAAGTCGTGCGCATCGATTTGCGCCAATGCACACAGCTGCGGCAGGGTAAAATAGCGTTGTTGTGGCACAGGGGGCAAATGATTATTTTTGTTTTGCATAGTAGTTTTCAACCATACCTTTTAGTTTTTGGCTCGCATGAAATGTCACCACGCGACGGGCGCTAATGGCCACTTCTTCGCCGGTTTTAGGGTTACGGCCAGGACGTTGAGGCTTGTCACGCAGTTGGAAATTGCCAAATCCTGAGATTTTCACTTCCTCACCATTTTCTAAGGTACTGCGAATTTGCTCGAAGAACATCTCAACCAGTTCTTTAGCATCATTCTTGTTAATACCTACTTTGTCAAATAAAATCTCAGCCAACTCGGCTTTAGTTAGTGTCATGAAACGATTACCCTTATCAGTATTTATGTGCGACCGGCGCAAAATATTTTATTAATATCAACATATTGCGCCTGTATTTTAATTTTTTTTGATTAATTACGCAAGTGGGCGCCGACTAATTTTGCAGATTCAATCAATTTAGTGATCAATTGGTCCACTTCTTCGTCCACTAACGTCTTGTTCATGTCTTGTAACTGCACAGACACGGCCAAGCTTTTCAACCCAGCACCGAGGCTGTCGCCCTGGTACAGGTCAAATACGCGAATGTCTTGGATCAGGTCGTCTGCCACCTGCTGCAAGGCATCCAATAGGCTTTGCGCACTTTGGCTTTGAGGCAACACAAAAGCCAAATCACGGT
>JAGNPU010000053.1 GCA_017989485.1 Neisseriaceae bacterium | reverse complement strand
TCATGACCGTACAAGGCCACGCCCCTGACTGTCTGAGCAATAGGGCCCAGTGTACACGTGAATGCGCCAGCGTCACAAATCTGCGTGCCTGCTTCACGCGCCCGCCCACCCCAGTCACCCCCTTGCACCGAAAATGCCCTATGGCCTTGGTTTACCCCCTAAAAACAGGGATTTAGCCACCGTCTTCAAAGGCCGATTTTGAGACACTCATCCACCCATCAGGCCCAAAATCACACAAAAAGCTTTTCTTTTGTTATTTGATAATGTTTAATGTATCCAACACTATCAAATGATAGCGGTTAACAGAGGAGAAACACCATGTTGGCACAGACCAATCACACACAGCAGCAGAATCATCAAATGCTCTCCAAACAAGAAGAAAAGAGGGTGGTGCTCGCCTCAACCTTGGGCACCCTATTTGAGTGGTATGACTTTTTTATCTATGGCGCCCTAGCGGTCTTCATGAGCCAGGTTTTGTTTCCGCAAGACAACCCCACCGTGGCGCTTTTGGCCGCGCTGGGCGCGCTGTCTGTGGGCTTCATCATCAGACCGATTGGCGCCCTGTTGTTTGGCTATTTAGGCGACAAATTTGGCCGTAAATACACGTTTTTGGCCACCGTCATCATGATGGGCGGTGCCACCGTGTTAATCGGCTGCATTCCCAGCTACAACAGCGTCGGCAACTGGTCGTGGATTATGTTGCTCACCCTCAGGGTCATCCAAGGTCTGGCCGTGGGCGGTGAATATGGCGGTGCCGTGGTGTATGTGGCCGAGCACTGCAAGCCCAAGCGTCGTGGCTTGCTCACGGGGTGGATCCAAATCACCTCATCGGCAGGTTTAATCCTTTCTCTGTTGGTGATTTTGGCCACCCAAGCCTTTATGTCGCCCGAAAGCTTTAAGGCCTGGGGCTGGCGCGTACCGTTCATCATTTCCATCGTGATGCTGGTTTTGTCGGTCTACATCCGCGCCAAGCTGCATGAGTCACCCGTATTTACGCGCATGAAAGCGCAAAAGCAGCTGTCGCAAAACCCTTTAAAAGCCACGTTTGGTGATAAAAAGAACTTGAAACTCATCTTATTGGCCTTATTTGGCGTGACCGCAGGGCAGGGTGCCACCTACTTTACCGGCCAATTTTACGTCATGATTTTCCTACAGCAGGCGGTGCAGCTAGAGCAAAACATGGTGTACACGCTCATCGTGCTGGGCTTTTTGATTGGGGCACCCACGTTTGTGCTCTTTGGCTGGCTATCCGACCGTATTGGCCGTAAGTGGCTGATGATGACGGGCCTATTCTTATCCGCCTTAACCTATCACTTCATGTTTCAAGGCTTGCTCAGTGCCGGCAACCCGGCCCTAGTCGCGGCGGGCAAGCAAAATCCGGTGTACATCCACGCCGACACCAATACCCATCAGTGCGATTTCAGCATGTCGGCTGCCTTAGTGGGCGCTCATCCCGATCATCAAAAACATTGCGTCCAGGCGAAGAAATTTCTGGTCGCCAAAGGCATTAACTTCACCTATGCCGAACCCATTGCCGGACAAGATTTGGCCATGACCGTCGGCACACAAACCATTAATGGCTTTGACCCAGTCGCCTATACTGCCGCCCTCACCGCCGCAGATTATCCAAGCAAAGCAGACCCCGCAGCCGTCAATAAGGGCATGATTATCTTCATCTTGGTGATCATGACCGCCGTTGTCGCCATGGTTTATGGCCCTGTGGCCTCGTATTTAGTCGAGCTCTTCCCACCCCAAGTCCGTTATACCGCCATTTCGTTCCCGTATCACATTGGGGCAGGGGTGTTCGGTGGTTTGCTGCCCTTTGTGGCCACCTATCTGGCCCAAGCCAGCGGCGACATTTTTGGCGGCCTCATCTATCCCGTCGTGGTCACGGCCGTGGTGGGCGTCATCGGCAGCCTGTTTTTACCCAATACCCGCTTAAAGCATGATGCAGAATAATCAAGGAGCGCACACCATGAACCCAACCAAAGTGGCCGTCATTCAAGCAGCCGCCATCCCCGACAACAGCGTGGCCAGCGCCCACAAAGCGGCCCAGTTAATCGCCCAAGCCACGGCCGAGGGGGCGAAGGTCTTGGTCTTCCCCGAGGCGTTTTTGGGCGGCTACCCCAAAGGCCATTCTTTTGGCTGCCCCATCGGCATGCGCCTGCCCGAGGGCAGGGATGCCTACGCTACTTATTATGAACAGGCCATCCACTTAGACGGTGAGGAAATCAACATCATTGCCGCGGCCTTAACCGGCACCGATGCCGTCGTGGTCATGGGCTGTATCGAAATCGATTTAGGCACCTTATATTGCACGGCCCTAACGTTTGAGGGCGACAAAGGCCTGGTTGCCAAGCACCGTAAGCTCATGCCGACCGGGGGTGAGCGGCTGATTTGGGGCTTTGGCGACGGCGCTACGATGCCGGTCATCGACACCTCATATGGCCGTATTGCCTCTGTGATTTGCTGGGAAAACTACATGCCCATGCTGCGCATGTATCTCTACAGTCAGGGCGTGACGATTTATTGTGCACCGACGGCCGACGACCGAGACACCTGGCTGGCCAGCATGCGCCACGTTGCTTTAGAAGGCCGTTGCTACGTGCTCACCGCCTGCCAATACCTTAAGCGCGACGCCTATCCCGCCGACTTTGAGTGCGCCTTGGGCGATGCCCCTGACACCCTCCTCATGCGGGGGGGCAGTGCCATTATTGATCCTCTGGGCACCGTTCTAGCCGGGCCAAACTACAGTGAAGAAGCCATACTGTATGCACAACTCGACCCCAGCCAAATCATTCGTGGTAAATTTGATTTTGACGTCAGCGGCCACTATGCCCGACCTGACATCTTTCAATTACATGTGGATACGCGCCCCAAACAGGCCGTCATCAGCAGCCATCAAACCCGCTCAGCGTTTGGGGTAGAGGAACCATAATATGCATTTTGATTTCAATCAGATCGACGCCAAGATTGCCTACCGTCTGTTAACGGCCACAATCAACCCGAGGCCGATCGCCTGGGTCACCAGCGTGGCCCATGATGGCGTGGTGAATGCGGCGCCCTTTAGTTTTTTTAACATCATGGGCCACAATCCCCCAACGGTCGCCATTGGCTTAATGCGTCAGGAGCAAGGCGCCTTAAAAGACACGGCACAAAACATCATTGACAATCAAGAGTTTGTGATCAACCTTGTCTCTGAACAGCAGGCTCAGGACATGAATGCCACCTGCGCGGCCTTGCCCCCTGACGTCAATGAATTAGCCGCGGCCAATATTGCCACGCGGCCGGCCCTATTCGTACAGCCACCGCTGATTGCGCATAGCCCCGTGTCCATGGAATGTGTCAGCCAAGCCACCGTCGTCACCGGGCCCAACCAAATCGTCGTCATCGGCCGTATTCTGCATTTCCATATTGATGACCAATACGTCGTGGATGCCGAAAAAGGCTATGTCGACACCTTGGCCTTAAACCTGATTAGCCGCATGCACGGCAGCGGCTGGTATGCCCGCAGCACCGATTTGTTCCAACTCGATCGTCCCAAGCACCCATAACACACAAAGACGACATCAAGAGCCGAAAAAAAGCCCATGTTTCATCAACATGGGCTTTTTCCGTGGGCCTGATTTACTTACCAATACAAAAACGGCTAAAAATCACCCCAAGCAAATCATCGGCGGTGAACTCACCGGTAATCTCACTCAAAGACATTTGCGCCAGGCGCAGATGCTCCGCCAGCAGTTCAATCTCGGTGTCGATTTGGCTGGCACACACCAGCTCTTCCTGCGCCGCCAACAAGGCCTGTACATGTCGCTCACGCGCCAAAAATAGGCCTTCCTGATCACCTTGCCAACCCACCTGGTCTAACAGCGCCTGGCGCAGCAAATCCAAGCCGGCCCCGGTTTTCGCCGACAGCTTAATCAAATCCGAGCCCGTTTCACGTGAAACATGTTCTGGTGTTTCACCGCTTAAGTCGATTTTATTTTGGACTTCAATGCGTTTGAGCGAGCTTGGCAACTGGGCCAGTATCGCCTCTGTGGTCTGGTTTAAGCCCTCTCTAGGGTCAATCAACACCAGCGCCACGTCGGCCTGTTTCACCGCCGCTTCGCTGCGGGCAATGCCAATTTTCTCCACCACGTCATCGGTGTCGCGTAGGCCGGCGGTGTCGATGATGTGTACCGGCACGCCATCAATGATGATGTGCTCTTTGACCGTGTCGCGCGTGGTGCCCGCAATGTCGGTGACAATCGCCACGTCGTCGCCCGCAAGGGCGTTCAATAAAGACGACTTGCCCACGTTGGGCGCTCCCACCAACACCACCTGCATGCCTTCGCGCAAAAGCGCGCCCTGGCTGGCGCTGGCCAAAACCTGTGCCAACTGCCCTTGGATGTCAGCCAGCTTGCCCTTGGCGTTGGCCGCCTCAAGAAAATCAATGTCTTCTTCAGGAAAGTCTAGCGTGGCTTCCACCAGCATTCTGAGGGTGATTAACTGATCGACCAACACATGGATGTGCTCAGAAAATGCGCCTTTAAGCGAACGCACAGCCGATTTGGCGGCGCTTTGGCTGCTGGCGTCGATTAAGTCGGCCACGCTTTCGGCCTGGGCCAAATCCAGCTTGTTGTTTAAAAATGCCCGCTTGGTGAATTCACCCGGCTCGGCCATTTGCGCGCCCAAAGCCAAGCAGCGTTTTAACAGCATGTTCAACACCACCGGCCCACCATGGCCTTGTAGCTCAATCACGTCTTCACCGGTAAAGCTGGCCGGGCCCTTAAAGAACAGCATCAGGCCGTTGTCTATGGCCTGACCGTCTGCATCATAAAAATCCGTGTACAGCGCCATCCGTGGCTTAGGCGTCTTGCCCTGGCTCAATTGCTCGGCCACCGGTAACAGGTTATGCCCGGACAGGCGGATCACACCGACGCCGCCACGGCCGGGGGCCGTGGCGATTGCCGCAATGGTGGGGGGGGTTACGCTCATGGTTACGCTTTTTTCATAAATTCGGATTTGAGCATCATGCTTTGGCCATCTACCTTACAGTCTATGTCGTGATCGCCATCCACGATGCGGATATTTTTCACCTTGGTGCCTTTTTTGATCACCATGGATGAGCCCTTAACCTTTAAGTCTTTGATTAAGATGACGTCGTCGCCATCACTTAAAGGGTTACCGTTACTGTCTTTAACCACTTTAACGTCTTCTTCATCTGCCGCCGCATCTTCACTGGTCCACTCATGGGCACAGTCGGGGCACACAAACAAGGTGCCATCGTGGTAGGTGTGGTCTAGGCCACAAACGGGACAATCAGGTACGCTATGCATGAATGCTTCCTTTTCTAAATAAGCCAATAAATCATTTTAATGCCTTATTGTACTTGAAAATGTATTTAGATAGGCTAACGGCTGATTTTAAACGGTTTTTTATCGACAAACAAAAAAGTTGCCTCCTAAGCCGGCGGCAACTTTTTTCATCTTGATCCTGCTTAGCCGACTTGCAGCAGCTCAACGTCAAAGACCAAGGTGGCGTGTGGCGGAATCACGCCGCCGGCGCCACGCGCGCCATAACCCATTTCAGGCGGAATGGTCAGCTTGCGTTTGCCGCCTACCTTCATGCCGTTAAAGCCTTCATCCCACCCTTGAATGACCATGCCGACCCCTAAAGTAAAGCTTAAAGGCTGTTTGCGGTCTAAGCTAGAATCAAACTTAGTGCCATCGGTTAAGTAACCAGAATAATGCACGGTGATTTCTTGGCCTTTAACCGCTTCGGCGCCTGTACCCAATTCAACTTCTTCAATCACTAAGCTCATTTTAAACTCCTCAATATTGAAGCCTCCATGGTAAACGAAAATCGCCGTTCAGGGTATCTTTAATGGCCTAAGGCGACCAGACTCTGCTAGGATGAATCCTCTTGTTTTTCTCCTGGAGCCCACCCATGACCCGCATCATCAGTTTGGACCGTCACAGCATAGAAGATCGGCCCTTTACCTTTGATTTCCCCCACCAGCTGACCGAGCACCAAGGCTGTGCCCCCGAGGCCATTGCCGACCTCATTCAGGGCCACGACATCCTCATCACCAATAAGATCCCGGTGACGGCGGCGACCCTAGACGCCAACCCCCAGCTCAAAATGATTGCCATCGCCGCCACCGGCTATAACCATGTCGACGTGGCCGCTGCGCGCGAGCGGGGCGTGGTGGTGAGCAACATCCGCGCCTATGGCAACGACACCGTGGCCGAACACGCCTTTATGCTGATGATGGCCCTGATGCGCCAGCTGCCAGCCTACCAGCGTGACGTCGCCGCCGGCCTATGGCAAAAAGCCAACACCTTTTGCCATTTTGGCGCCCCCATGCGCGACCTCAGCGGCAAAACCCTGGCCATTTTTGGCAAGGGCGGCATCGGTCAGGCTTTGGCCAAACGTGCCTTGGCTTTTGACATGAAGGTGATTTATGGTGAACACAAGGGCGCCGTTCGCTGCCGTGACGGCTACGTTTTGTTTGACGAGGCCATCAGCAGTGCCGACGTGGTGTCGCTGCACTGCCCCCTAAACGCCGACACCCACAATATGATCGATGAGGCCGCGCTCCAGCAGATGAAACCGGGCGCCGTCTTGATTAACGTCAGCCGCGGCGGCCTGGTCGATGAGCTGGCCCTGGTGGCGGCGCTGAAATATGGCCAATTAGGCGGTGCCGGCGTCGACGTGCTCACCGAAGAGCCGCCCGTCAACGGCAACCCCCTGTTAAAAGCCTATTTGCCGCACTTAATCGTGACCCCGCACATGGCTTGGGGCACGGTTGAGGCCCGCAACCGCCTGTTTGAGATTCTGTGCGACAACGTCAATCAGTTTATGGCCGGTACGCCCAAAAACGTGCTTTAAGCCTCATGCCCGTCTTGAGCCTGGGGGGGCAAAGTCACCGTCACTTTGACGCCCCCCAACTCAGATCGGCTCATGCTGATGCGGCCATGGTGTAGCGACACGATTTTGCGCACAATGGCCAGGCCCAAACCATAGCCCGTTGTCGGCACCCCAAGCGCCGTGTCTAAGCGATAAAAAGGCTCAAACACACGCTCATATTCCGCCTCAGGAATGCCAGGCCCATCATCTTCTACCCACACCAGCACGCTTTGGTCTTTTAAACGCCTAGCCGAATAGCGTATCTGCCCATGACCATACTTCAATGCATTGCCCAATAGGTTTTTCCAAACCCGTTCCAACAGCACCGCATCACCCTGATACTCACCCAGGCTCAAAGGCAGGTCCACGACCACCTGTTTGTGTTCGGCCACCGTCTTCAATTCAGGCACACAGGCCAAGAGGGAGGGGCGCAGGGCAAACGTTTGCGGCTGGCTGAGGTATTGTTGCCCAACCGAAGCCAGTTGTAATAACTCGTTCACCAAACTGCCCAATTCATCCACATCGCTTTGCAAAGCCTTAATCCTCGCCCGCTGATGCGGCGAGGCATCGTCTAACAGGGCCAGGCCAAAATTCAAACGCGCAATCGGCGTTCGCAATTCATGCGACACAGAATGGATGAGTTCACGTTGGCCGTTGACCAAGCGCTCGATGTAGCTGGCCATTTGATTGACCTTATAGGCCACCATATAGGTACTGGCGTAACGATTGAGCTTGGCCCGGGCCGAAAAATCGCCTTTGCCGATACGGTCGGTGGCCCGCATCAATTTTTTCAAGGCCGACCAGTGAAACGCCGTCCACACCGAGATAAAAAACAAAAACACCACCAAAACGCTGAGGTTGGCCATCCACAAAAATGTGTCTAGCTCATCGAAACCATGATCATTGTTGATGATGTCGGTGATGAAAAAGACGTCACCATCGGGCAAGGCGAAATAATATTGCGCCCTTAAGTCGAGGAAGACCAATACCTTCATCGCCACAACGATGTCCCCCCGCTTAAGCTGGGCCTTTTGCGCCGCCGTCAGCACGGCCTCATCCACTTGCTTAAACGTCCCCTCATGCAGTTTTTGATAGGTGAGGATGCGTTGTTGACGCACCTCAGGACTGGGCGCCGACGCCAAATAGTGTTTAATCGCAAAAATCGGCCCCTGGGCCTGCTTCACATAAGCCTCTTCAATGGGGGCGGCCATAAAGTAATACACCGTATTGACCACCACCAAGATGGCCGCAAACAGCGACAGCAATGCCAAGGGGAAAACCCTTAAGACTAGGCGCCACATGATTTACGCCCACAGGGTGGGACAAAACAGATAGCCCTCACCCCAAACGGTTTTGATTTTGTCCCCCTGTTCGTCGTCAAACTTACGCCGTAACCGAGACACATGGTTGTCTATGCTGCGATCGAGGCCATCGAACTCAAAGCCCCGCATTTTTTTGAACAGCTCATCCCGGCTCAGGGTCTCACCCGCACGTTCGGCCATGGTGATCAACAGCTTGTACTCAGAGCTGCTCAGCTCTATCGCCCGTTCACGCCAATGCACGCTGCGGTTGCTTTTAGAAATCACCAAACGGCCAAACGTCATCGCGTGTGGATCAACCGACTGAGCCTGATGCTGACTGCGACGCAGTAGGGCACGCATGCGGGCCAGCAACACCCGCGGCTGAATGGGCTTGTTGACATAGTCATCAGCCCCCTGTTCTAAGCCCAATACTTCATCAAACTGATCTTCCCGTGCGGTCAGGATTAAAATCGGCACCGAGCTGAAGGCCCGTATTTGCGCGCAGACCTGCATCCCGTCTAGCCCAGGCAGCATTAAATCCAAAATGACCACATCAGGCTGGACCACATGAAACTGTGCCACAGCGGTATCCCCTCTGTCGGCAATGGCCAC
>JAGNPU010000052.1 GCA_017989485.1 Neisseriaceae bacterium | reverse complement strand
CGTCAGTACGGGCCAGGCTTTTTTAAAAAAGCTCAGGGGGTTAATGCCGGTAAACGACAGTAATAGGCCGTGTACGCCAAACATGATGGCCAGGCCAACATAGGAGGCCAACACAAAGCCGCCAAGTTGGAGGATGTCTTGAAGGTTAGAGTCTGCGACCACTTTGGTCATTAAGGCCATGACGCCATAGGGGGTGAAGGTCATGATTAAGCGAACCAGGCGCATGATCCAAGCCTGTAGGGTGTCGATGGCGACCAGTACGCGCTGGCCTTTTTCGGCATCGTCTTTCATCAGCATGATGGCGGCAATGCCTAAGAAAGTGGCAAACAGCACGATGCTGATGATGGAGGTCGGGTTGGCGCCAGTCAGTTCCGCAAAGGGATTTTGTGGGATGAACGACAGCAAAATTTGTGGCAGGGTGAGGTCGGCGACCTTGCCCATGAAGTTGCTTTCAATCAGGCCTAGGCGGGCGGTTTCTTGGCTGCCCTGGATGAGGCCTTCGGCATTGAGGCCAAAAAGTTGGGTCACGCCGATGCCCACGAGGGCGGCAATCATGGTGGTGAACAAGAGGTTGCCTATGGTCAAGACGCTGATTTTGCCTAAAGAAGAGGCGTTGTGCAGGCGGGTGACGGCGCTTAAGATGGACGCGAACACTAGGGGCATCACAATCATTTGCAGCAGTTTCACGTAGCCACTGCCGACCACATTAAACCATTCTATAGAGGCTTGAACGACCGGGTGGCCATGGCCATAAAACAGCTGTAGCACCAAGCCAAAAGCGACGCCCAGGCCCATGCCCAGTAAGACTTTTTTGGCTAAGCTCCACGAGGTGCGGCGGGTTTGCGCCAGCAGGCCTAATAAAACCATGAATACCAAGATATTCGCTATTAATGGCAGATTCATTTAATGAGACTCCTGATTTAGTGTGGGGGGTGTTTCGTCTTCGGGATGATACAGGATGACTTCCCTAAGCAACATCTTTACAGGCCTCAGGCTTAGAACAAATACTTATTAGTAAATCACGAAAAAATTAAATGACTGAAGATGCAGGCTAAAAAAACGCAGGGTGGTCAGGCGTTCAGGCGTTGCTGTAACCAGGCGAGATAGGGTGGATGGCCATCGTTAATCGCCTGCATCAGGATTTCAGGCACATCGTAGGGGTGATGGGTGACAATGGCGGTGCTTAAGGCGGCAAAATGCTCGGTGCTGGACTTAATCATCAGCAAGCATTCTTGTGCCTGCTCCGTGTGCCCGGCCCAAACGTAGACCGAGGTGATTTGCGGCACTATGCTGACGCAGGCGGCCAGGCGTAGGTCTACCAGGGTTTTGGCCAAGCGTTGGGCATTGTCGAGGGTGTCTATGCTGCACCAAACCAGGCAGGGGGTCATAGGGATCCTTATGAATGAATAAAGCCCCACCATCATAACGAGGTGGGGCTTTAAAATCAAACGTGGGCTTAAGCTTTGCTGGGCAAAACCACGCCTTCGGCTTCGCCGGTCAGCAAGTACTGAATGGTGTCTTGTACCGAGCGGATTTTGGTGCCGAATGGCAGCGGGTCTTTGCCACGGAAAAACAGGCCTTTATTGACTTCGCCACGCCAGGCGGCGGCCAGTTTTAAGTCGATGCAGAACTGACCAATCTTGTCTAAGCCGTCACGCAGGCCGCAGGTGGTCAGGCAGTTAATGCCTTGGGTGCAACGACGTGGGTCGGCCTTGGCGTTGGCCTGTAACACGTCTTCGCGTTTCAAATAGCTTTTCAAAAACGGCGTCATCACGCCACGGGCGGGCAGGCCTGCCACCGACATGAATTCAACCACCTCTTCTTTTTCGGCACCGGCTAGGGTGTTTTTAAAGTTGATGTGGGCATCGCCTTCTTCGGTGACGGCAAATGCGGTGCCGACCTGAACGGCAGAGGCGCCCCAGTCTTTTAAGGCAATTTTGATTTTGTCAAAATTGGCCATGCCCCCGGCCAGAATCAAGGGGATTTTTTCAGACTCTAAACCAAGATTTTTAAATGTTTGGAAAGTTTCTTCAAGAACTCGGTCGAAGTCGTAGCGCGCATCGCCTAGGCCCGCAACGGTGGCGGCGCCTAAGTGGCCGGCAGCGTGGTTAGGGTGTTCGATCACGATGGCGTCAGGCAGACGATTTTTCTTCATCCAGCGTTTCAGCACAATGGCGATGCCGCGTGATTCAGACAAAATGGGAAACAAAGACACGTCTGGGAAGTTTTCGGTCATGTCGGGCAGGTCTAGCGGCAAGCCAGCGCCCATCACCACGGCGTGGGCACCTGATTCGCAGGCTTGGCGCACGAGGGCGGGGTGGTCTTTGACCGCCTTCATCACGTTCACGGCAATCATGCCGCGGCCTTCAGAGTCGGCAATGGCCGATTTGATTTCGCGGTCTAAGGCGATGCGGTTGAGCACGTCGTAGTTTTCTTGGGTTTGGTTTTCTTTAGACTTGGCCAATAGGTCTTCGTGCAGGTGGCGTAAGTCTACGCTGGCAATGGTGCCGACGCCGTTTTGGCGCGCCACCGCACTGGATAGCTTGTGTGCTGAAACACCAACGCCCATGCCGCCTTGAACAATCGGAATGAGTTCACGGTCGCGTATGCGTAATGGGGAAAAAGAATGTTGCATGATTGAATCCTTTTTTTGTTGGTGCTCTAGCAGTTAATGGTGATACTCGGGTAAGTATGAGTGTAACGCAACTAGACTAAATACTCTAGTGCATTCGAAGCAAGTGGGGGTGATTCTTTAAAAATCAAGTGCGGATCAAGTATTAAAGCAGACTTAATAAAGTGCGTCATTTATGGTCCAGTCGCGATCAGGGGTGAATTCTACTATAAATTAAGGAACTAGGCTGCATGGACTGCGTCTTGCCGACCTCACTCGGTAATTAAACTTGAGTTAATTGGTGGGATTTGTTAGTATTTAAAAATTGGTAACGCACGTTACGGTTTATTTTTTGCACCAATTGCCCCTATGTATAGGGGTATTTATTTTGCGGTAAAGAACTTTGTCATGGACAAGTATACTAATTATATTGAAATCATCATTTTATATTGAAATCATCACTAAATTGACTTGATAAGCAGATATAATGTCACTTACCTATCATGCTCGCCCAGATACTGATGCGTTTGATGATAGGTAAGTCTTATTTGTGTCTAAGCAACGCACGCACACACACTGAAACATGGCTGACACATTCATCATCGTCTGATGAATATTATACTATTTAATATTGGAGGTATCGTGAGACCGCACGTCAATAAATTATTCACAGTTGGTTTGACCACATTGGCAGTATCCCTTGCCCTCGCCGGCTGTAGCAAAGAAGCAGCCCCTCAGGCACCGCCACCCCTACCCGTGACCTTGCTGACCGTTCAGGCACAAGACGTGCCCGTTCAGTTTGAATATGTGGGTCAGGCGGCGGGTTCGCGCGAGGTGGAAGTCCGTGCGCGCGTCGGCGGTATTTTACAAAAACGCTTGTTTACCGAAGGCCGTGCGGTCAGAGCAGGGGACGTGCTGTTTCAACTAGACCCAGCACCGTTTCAAGCCACCTACGACCAGGCCAAAGCGGCTTTGGCGATGGAGCAGGCACAGCTGACCCGAACCAAGCAAGACTACGACCGCATCGTGCCCTTGTTTAACGAGCAGGCGGTTTCGCGCAAAGACTACGACGATGCCAAAGCCGCTTATTTGGCGGCTCAGGCCAGCGTGGCGGCCAGCCGTGCTCGCTTAGAAGAAGCGCGCATTAATCTGGGCTACACCCGTGTGGTGGCGCCTATTTCCGGCGTGACCAGTCTAGAGGCCGTGTCTGAAGGCAGTTTGATCAGCAACACCAGTGCCGAAGGCAGCTTGTTGACCAAGATTTCACAGCTTGATCCCCTGTATGTGAACTTCAGCATTTCTGAAGGCGACTCGCTGAAACTGCGCGACATGTTCCAAAGTGGCCAGCTGACCCTAATCAATGGCAACAGCTATGTGGCCACGATACGCTCGGGCAATGGGCAAGTGTATGAGCATGAGGGCGTGGTCAGCTTTACCGACAACATCATCGACACCTCTACCGGCAGCATTAAAGCCCGTGCGGTGTTCCCTAATCCAACCGGCGACATCATGCCAGGCCAGTTTGTGCGCGTGATTTTGAAAGGTGCGGAACGACCCAATGTGATCACCGTGCCACAAAAAGCGGTCTTGAGCAGCCAACAGGGTAATTCCGTTTGGGTGATGGACAAAGACGGTAAGGCACAGCCCCGTCAGGTGGTGTTGGGCGAAGAGTCGGGCGAAAACGTGATTGTTGAGTCTGGTCTAAAAGTGGGCGACCGCGTGGTGACCGATAACTTGATGAAGATTCGTGCCCCAGGGACCCCCATTCAAAATGCCCCTGCCAAAGCAGCTGCACCTGCTAAAGACGCGGTGAAAGAGGCAGTACCTGCCCCTGAAGCCCAAGAAGCCAAGCCTCAAGCTGCGGCAAAACCTGCTGCTGAATAACAGGGAGTTGATGTATGTTTTCAGAATTTTTTATTCGCCGACCTATTTTTGCGACGGTTTTATCCATCGTGATCATGTTGGCTGGCCTGCTGTCGTTAAAGGCATTGCCGATTGAGCAATTCCCCGACATCGTGCCGCCAGTGGTCAACGTGTCTGCAACCTATCCTGGCGCGTCTGCTGAAGTCGTGGCCAATACGGTGGCGGCACCTTTAGAGCAGGCGATTAACGGTGTGGACGACATGCTGTATGTCCAATCGACCAGTAACTCTAGCGGCGTGGTGTCGCTGAGCGTGACCTTTAAAATTGGCACCGATGCCGACGAAGCCACGATTAACGTGAATAACCGCGTGCAAAGTGCTTTGTCTGGCATTCCTGAAGAGGTTCGTCGTCAGGGCGTGAACGTGCGTAAGCGCTCGAACTCGTTCTTGCAGGTGATTAGCCTGTATTCACCCGACGCCAGCCATGACACCTTGTTCCTGAGTAACTACGCGACCCTAAACGTCGTGGATGCTTTGAAACGGGTGACCGGTGTGGGCGAGGTGCAAAACTTTGCCGCGCAAGACTACGCCATGCGGATTTGGATGCGTCCAGACAAAATGGCGCAGCTGAGCGTGAACACCAACGACGTGGCGATGGCGATTCGTGAGCAAAATGCCCAGTTCGCCGCCGGTAAAATTGGCGCATTGCCCACCAAAGACCGTTTAGACTTTACCTATACGGTGACCACCAAAGGCCGTATGAGTGAGCCCAGTGAGTTTGAAAACATCATTGTGCGGGCGAATCCAGACGGCTCTAAAATCTTGCTTAAAGACATTGCGCGCGTAGAGCTAGGCGCTTTGAGCTACGACTTTAAGGGTGAGCACAACGGCCGATCAACCGTGCCGATTGGGATTTTCTTGGCCCCTGGTGCCAACCAGGTCGCCACGGCCGAAGCGGTGAGTGACGCGCTGGCGGAAATGTCTAAAACCTTCCCTGCTGGGGTGGAATACGCGATTCCGTTTGACACCACGAAGTTCGTGAATGCCTCGATTAAAGAAGTGGTGAATACCTTTATTGAAGCCTTGATTTTGGTGTTCTTGGTGGTGTACATCTTCTTGCAAAACTGGCGTGCGACCCTGATTCCGTGTATTGCGGTGCCGGTGTCGATTGTCGGGACGTTTGCGGTGATGTATTTGCTGGGCTTTACGGTGAACACGCTGACCCTGTTCGGATTGGTGTTGGCCATTGGTATTGTGGTGGATGACGCCATTGTGGTGCTGGAAAACGTCGAGCGGATCATGCGTACCGAGGGCTTAAACGCCTTGGATGCGTCGATTAAGGCCATGCGTGAAGTGGCCGGTGCACTGGTGGCGATTGTGTTGGTGTTGGCTGCGGTGTTTGTGCCGGTGGCCTTTATCGGCGGGATTGCGGGTGAGATGTACAAGCAGTTTGCCATCACCATTGCCGTGGCCGTGGCGATTTCTGGCCTCGTCGCCCTGACCTTGACGCCGGCGCTGTGTGCGGTGTTCTTGGACGACCACGATCACGAGAAAAAGCCCAACCGCTTTTTCCAAGGGTTTAATAACTTCTTTGACCGTTTAACCCATCGCTATACCGAGGGCGTGCGCTTTTTTGTGAAACGCACCTTGTTGGGCTTTGGTGTCTTGGCGGCCGTGTGTATCGCGTCTTGGGGCCTAGTGGGTCAAATCCCAAGCTCTTTGGCACCGAACGAAGACCAAGGCTTTATTTTTGGCGCGACCATGTTGCCTGAAGGCACCAACTTGGAACGCACCCATGACGCCATGATGGTGCAAGATAAAATCGTGAAGGCGAATGAAAACGTGGCGGAAGTGATGAGCTTCTCAGGGTTTGATATTCTGTCTGGCGGTGCCAAAAGCAGTTCCGGCGTGTCGTTTATTATTTTGAAAGACTGGAGCGAGCGTTCGGGTGAAGCCAACTCATCGTTTGGCGTCATCGGCGACATGTTCCGTGACACCGGCGGTTTGCGCGACAACTTTACCCTGTTCTTGAACCCACCGCCGATTTCTGGCATGTCGAATACGGGTGGTTTTGAGGCTTATATTCAAAGTCGTGAAGGCGCAACGCCTGCGGCCCTAAGTCAGGTGATGAATGACTTTGTCGCCGCTGCTTCTAAGCGTCCTGAGTTGCAGGGGGTACAGACGACTTTTACCGCCAACGTGCCGCAAATTGACGTTGAGTTAGACCGTGAGAAAGCCCGTGCTTTAGGCGTGCCGATTAACGACGTGTTTGACACCATGCAAAGTATGTTTGGCTCTTTATACGTGAACGACTTTAATAAGTTTGGCCGCGTGTATAAAGTACAAATGCAGTCAGAAGCCGACTACCGTGCCCGCGTGTCTGATATTGGCAATATGTATGTTCGTTCCACTACGGGACAAATGGTGCCTTTGACCGCTTTAGTCGATGTGAAGCGCACCGTGGGCCCAGAAATCATGGAACGCTTTAACGTGTTTACCGCCGCCAAAGTGATGGGTAACCCCGCACCAGGCTACAGCTCGGGTGAGTCTTTGGACGTGATGGAAGCCTTGGCTGCAGAAGTGTTGCCAGAAGGCTATGCCTTGGCCTGGACCGGCTCTGCGTTCCAAGAGAAGTCGACTCAAGGCTCTACCGTTGTGGTGTTTGGCTTCGGTTTGCTGATGGTGTTCCTGATCTTGGCCGCACAGTACGAGCGTTGGACCTTACCGATTGCGGTGTTGTTGGCCGTACCGTTTGCCCTGTTTGGCGCCTTACTGGCCAACTGGATGCGAGGCCTACAGTTTGACATTTACTTCCAGGTGGCTTTGGTGACCCTGATTGGTTTGGCGGCGAAAAACGCGATTCTGATCGTGGAGTTCGCGGTACAGCAAATGGAAGAAGAAGGCAAAAGCGTTTGGGACGCCTCGATTGAAGCCGCTCGTTTGCGCTTCCGTCCGATTGTGATGACGTCGCTGGCCTTCATCATGGGCGTATTGCCCTTGGCCATCAGCAGTGGCGCTGGTTCTGCCAGCCGTCACTCGATTGGTACCGGCGTGATTGGCGGGATGTTGGCGGCGACCTTTATCGCGATTATCTTTGTTCCGATGTTCTTTGTGTTCATCATGACCTTGGGTAAAAAAGCCAAAGGCCCAGGCGACAAGACCACCAAGACCAACGCAGAAGAGGTGTAATATGAAAACAATCATGACCATGGCGGTGTTGATGGCGTTGACAGGGTGTTCGGTCATGCCGACCTACCATCAGCCAGAAACGCCTATGCCTAACGATTTTAATGTGGCGTCCAGCATCGGTAAAGAAGCCAGCATTCTGGTGGAAGACCAATGGTGGCAAAACTTTGGTGACTCAAGCTTAAACCTATTGGTGACCCATGCCCTGATTTACAATCAAGACCTGATTGCGGCTCAGGCTCGGGTGGAAGAAGCGGCAGCGAATGCGGGCATCGCCCGTAGCGCGCTGTTTCCCAGCGTCGACGTCAACGGCAACTTTAGCCGCCAGCGTGGCTCACAGGAAACCACGGTGCCGGGCCAAAACCTGATTGGTGACGTTCGGACCGGCAATGCCCAGCTGTCTTGGGAGCTGGACTTATGGGGCAAGCTGCGGGCGCAAAATACCGCGGGCAAATCTCGCTTTTTGTCCTCACAGTACAACCGGGATGCCTTAAAGCTGTCGATTGCGGCCTTGGTGAGCAAGACGTATTTCCAGCTGCAGGCGGCCGATGAGCAATTAAACATTGCCAAAAACACCTTGAGCACGCGTCAGAAAACCTTAGAGCTGTATCAAAAACGCTATCGTGGCGGGGTGATTTCGGCCCTAGAGCTGCGCCAGGCGGAAGTCGAGCAGGCCACGGCGGAAGCCGACGTGCCGCGCATTGCCCAGCTGGTTCGCCAAACCGAAAATGCCCTTGCGGTATTGGTGGGGCGCACGCCGGAGCAAATGGTGGATGGCTACATCGAACGTGCCCGCAATACCTTGCGCACGCCGGTGGCTTTAGACATGATTCCAGAAGCCTTGCCCAGCGAGCTATTGGTGCGTCGTGCCGACATTCGTGCGGCTGAAGAAGACTTAAAAGCCGCCAATGCCGACATCGGCGTGGCCCGTGCCGCCTTCTTGCCGTCTATCGGCTTGACCACCGCCATCGGTTCGCAAAGCCTGTCTTTAGACGGTTTATTCAGTGCCCCAGCGCGTACCTGGAGCTTTGTTGGCAATCTGACGGCACCGATCTTCCAAGCAGGGCGCATCAGCTATGGCGTGAAGGCCGCCAAGGCGCGTGAGCAGGCCATGGTGGCAACCTACCGTGGCAGCATCCAAACGGCCTTCCAAGAAACCTTGGACGCCTTGAGCGGGCATGAATACACCCGCGAACAGGAAGTGG
>JAGNPU010000051.1 GCA_017989485.1 Neisseriaceae bacterium | reverse complement strand
ACAGGAAGTGGCCTGCTATGCCGACGTGGCCAAGCTCAATCAAGGCCAAAACGCCATTTCTGATCTGGCCCTCAGCCTCACCAACAGCCGCGGGACCTTGCCCCTAGGGTGCAACACCCTATTGCGCGAAAGCGCCAGCCGTCAGCTGGTGCCGAAAGACGCTTTGTGGACGCGCGTGCGCGGCATGCTCAGCAAAAACCTGGTCAGTGAAGCACGTGCCCTGTCTCAGGCCATGGGCGAACCCCTGTCGGCGTCTTTGGGCGGCACCCCGGGCAGCACCCGCGCCAGCCAAGAAAGCGCCCTGTACGCCATCAGCTCGCCTGCGGGCAGCCGTAGCGCCACCGCCGCGCGCATCCAATCGCTGGCCAATGCCGGCCTAAGCGCCGACCAGGCTGGCTTTGCCTGGGGCCAAGCGGCCGTAGAGCAGGCCAAACAGCAAAACATGAGCACGGCCATTCGCTTTTACGACAACGCCGACAAAGCCCAGCTCGACGCCGAGCAGTGGGCCTGGTATGTGCGCGCCGCCTTACGCCAGCAAGACATGGCCAAAGTGGGCAGCATCATCAAGCAAATGCCCAGCACCATTCAAAGCGACCCTGCCTGGCAATACTGGCTAGGCCGTGCGGAAGCCGCCGCCGGCAACCGTTCTGCCGCCGAAACACAGTGGCGCAAGGCCAGCGCCTCCGGCCGCAACTTCTACGCCACCATGGCCACCGAAGCCTTAGGCAATGCCGTGTCCACCAAGGGCAACAGTGGCCGCGCCTCCAGCAAACAAATCGAGCGCATGGCCCAAGAGCCTTCGGTACATCAGGCCATAGTATTGTTTAAAAACGCCCTCGCCACCAACAGCAGCAGCACCCGCAACGACGCCCGCAACGAATGGCGCTACGCCATGCGCGGCAAGTCTGAAGCCGATTTACTGGTCGCCAGCGAAGTGGCGCTGAAAAATGAGTTCCTGGAAATGGCCATTTACAGCGCCGAGCAAACCGACAAGCTGTTGAATTATGAGCTGCGCTATTTGTCGCCCTTCAAAACCAGCACCATCCGCTACGCCAACGAAGTCGGCGTTGACCCAGCCTGGGTATACGGCCTGATTCGGCAAGAAAGCCGCTTTGTGATCGGTGCCCGCTCACACGTAGGGGCCTCTGGCCTGATGCAAATCATGCCCGCCACCGCGCGTGAAATTGCCGGCAAAATCGGCGCTGGCAACAACATCAGCGACATCGACAACAACATCCGCATGGGCACCTGGTATTTGGCCAGCGTCAACCGCCAGCTCGGCCATCCCGTCTTGGCCACCGCAGGCTATAACGCCGGCGCCAGCCGTGCCAAACGCTGGCAGGCCAGCACGCCACTAGAAGGCGCGATTTACGCCGAAACCATCCCCTTCGACGAAACCCGCGACTACGTGAAAAAAGTGATGTCGAACACCGTGTATTACGCCAGCCTGTTTAACGAGCCGGGCATTTCCTTGACCAAATGGATGGGCACCATCCCCGCCAAGCGCTAAGCCCCGCTACACCGAAAGCGACCTCCCTAACAGCGGGCGGTCGCTTTTTTATGGGTACCGACTACGCCGCACCGCGCCGCTCGGTAAAGTGTCGCATTAGGACCAGTAAATGTAGGGTTTAAACGGTTGCTCACCTGGCTTCTTTCCTATACTGAGTCGTCCCATTAACCCATTAGGAGTCTGACCATGAGAAAAACGTTTGTGAATGAAGCCCCCGGCATTTATTTGATCAAGGCCGGCGAATACGCCATGAATGAATTGAGCACCTTGCGCAACACCCCAGAGCTCAAAGGCCAAATTCTAGACCTGCCCCTGGCCAACAGCCAGGATGCGTCGCTGACCCTAGGCTATTTCTCGCTTCAGCCGTCGGTCAGCTATGAGGCCCTCTTCGACTTCATCGAAGTCAAAATCGTGACCAAGGGCAAAATGGTGGTGCGCGATGAGCACGATCATAAATTTGTGGCCGAAGTGGGCGACGTGCTGGTCTTCATGCCCAACACCAAGGTGATTTTTGACGGCGAAAGCGATGGCGAAGCCGTTTATTTTAAAAACACACCGGCCGTGCCCAGCTATTTGGCCCCCTGACCCATAGGCCAGACCACGCCGACAACGCCCTGATTCCTCAGGGCGTTTTTTTGGGCCTGGCGCCAGGGTCAAAGTAAAACCAAAGAGGACGGCTGGCTTACCCTAATGTGGAATATGTATTAGACTAAAGCCATCCCTCTACTCTGATGCCTGATGCCCACAAGGAGCCCACATGAACGCCGTAGGACTGTTTCGCTACTTACCCATTACCGACCCCGACAGCCTGATGGACGTCGTCGTCGACACCCCGACGCCACAGGGGCATGACCTGTTGGTGAAGATCAAGGCCATTTCGGTCAACCCGGTGGACACCAAAATCCGTGCCCCGAAAGACGCCGTCGAAACCGAGGCCAAGATTTTGGGCTGGGACGCAGCCGGCGTGGTAGAAGCCGTCGGCGATTTGGTCACCCTGTTTCAGCCCGGTGACGAAGTGTATTACGCCGGCGCCCTGAATCGCCCAGGCTGTTACGCCGAGTATCAGCTGGTGGAAGAAGCCATTGTGGCGCACAAACCCAAAACCCTGAGCTTTGCCGAAGCAGCGGCGCTGCCGTTGACCACCATCACCGCATGGGAGTCGTTATTTGACCGCCTGGGCGTCGACCTAGACCCAGAGCTGAATCAGGGCGACAGCCTGCTCATCATCAATGCCGCCGGCGGCGTGGGCTCTATGGCCAGCCAGCTGGCCAAAAAGGTTGGCCTCAACGTCATTGGCACCGCCTCTCGGCCAGAAACCCGTGCGTGGGCGCTGGCCCATGGCTGCGACCACGTCATCGATCACCGCCAGGCGCTGCCGCCGCAGCTGGCCGCGCTGGGCCTCAGCAGCGTGCGCTATATTTTGTGCCTCCACCTGCCTGACCCGCACTGGGCCGGCATTTGCGACGTGATCGCGCCGCAAGGCCACATCACCGCCATTGTCGATGCCCAAGCACCGCTGCCGATGAACCTGCTCAAAAGCAAAAGCGTGACGTTTAGCTGGGAGTTTATGTTTACCCGCGCCCTATATCAAACACCAGACCGCATTGAGCAACACTGCCTGCTGCAACAGGTGGCCGAGTGGGTGGATGAAGGGCAACTAAAAACCACGCTGCAACAGCAGCTGCAGGGCATTAACGCGGCGACCTTGCAAACCGCCCATGCCCTGTTGGAAAGCAACCAAATGATGGGCAAATTGGTCATCCAAGCATAAGCCCTAGGCGTCAAAAAACCGCCTCTGGTCATCAACCAGGGGCGGTTTTGTGTGTTTGGGCCTAGGCCCTATAGGCCATCGTTCTGGCTTTTGCCATCATCAAGGCCATCTTTATAACCCTGACGATAAGCGTCTTGGATTTTACGCTGCCAGTAGCCGTGGTCCTCGGCCTCATCCGGTTCTGATAACAGGCCGTCTTCTGGTGCAGACGTCTGAGGCCAGTCATTCACCGAACGCGGGGGCTTAGGGGCGTCAGCCTGCTTTTGTGCCTGCAGCGACTGCCAGGCCATATTCGCCACGCGATACACCAAGAACACAATGAATGCAAAAAAAATGATTCTGATGATCATACCGATTCCTTTAATTGGCTGGCCCGGCCTCAGGCCGCACGTTCTGGTCAAAATTCTACCATAGCCTGACGTAAAAAAAGCCATGTACGCGATTGCGCCATGGCTTTTGAGGCAAAAAAGGCTTACTCGTCGTCAACCACAATCGTGCGCCCAGGCAAGACGTAGTTTAAGATCAAGGCCAATAATGAGCCAACGGTGATGCCTGAACCCAATACTTCTTTAAAAAAGCTGGGCAGCTGATTCAATATTTCGGGCCGCGTGGTCACGGCCAGGCCACAGCCTATCGACACGGCAATAATCAAGCCATTGCGCTTATTGCGCTCAACCCGGTCCAACATTTGGATGCCGGCGGTGATGATCATCGCAAACATCATCAAACCTGCGCCGCCCAAAACCGGTAGTGGAATCGACACGATTAAGGCGCCAAATACGGGGAATAGGCCCGCCACCATCAGCAGCACGCCAGTCATCGCCACCACATAACGGCTGGCCACCCCGGTCAAGGAAATCACGCCAATGTTTTGCGCAAAAGACGAAAACGGCGTGGTCGACATCACGGCCGCCAGGGCCGAACCCAGACCATCACACAAAATACCGCCCTTCATGTGTTTGCCGGTGATTTTGGTGCCGGTGGCGGCGCCTAAGGCCAAGAAGTTGCCGCTGGATTCCACAATGGTCACCAAATAGGCAATGCTCATGCCGATGATCCCGGAAATCGGAAACGCCAAACCAAAGTGCAGCGGTTTGGGCACCGCAAACAGGGGCGCCTGACTCATTTGGTCAAACTGTACCCAGCCCAAAATCAAGGCCACCACATAGCCCACCATCATGCCAATCACAATGGCGGCGGCGGAAAATATCCCTTTGCCCCACTGCACCAGCACCAACACCATCACCAACACAAAGCTGGCCATGGCCAAGTTTGCCGGTGACGCATACCCCGGATCGCCAACTTGGCCACCGGCAAACCAGTCAACCGCCACCGGCACTAGGCTCAGGCCAATCATGGTCACCACCGTGCCGGTCACCACGGGGGGGAACAGCTTGCGGATTTGCGGCATGAAGAAGCTGCCGACGATCATCACCAAAGAGCCCACCAAAGACGAACCCAAAATACCGGCCACGCCGTAGTCGCTAAAGCCCACGGCCAAAGCCGCCGCCACAAAGGTAAAGCTGGTGCCCATCACACAGGGCAGACGGATCCCGATGGGGCCAATGCCGCGACACTGAATAATGGTCACCACGCCCGACACCAAGAGGGCCGCATTGACCAAGGCCACGGTTTCTTCCGTCGGCAGGCCCAATACCCCACCAATGACCAAAGGCACCGCAATAATGCCGCCCAAGGCCGCCAACAAATGCTGTGCCGCCAACAGCCAAGCCAAACCAAATGGGGGCTTGTCCTCTACGTTGTATAACAGTTTATCTTCCATGACCCCTACTATTCTTTAAATTTGATGTGCCGCCAGCCAGACCCTGCACCGCTGACCAAAACCCACACCGAAGCGAACATTTGCGCCCGATGAACCATCGCGCCCCTTTTTCCATGGCGCACATTGTACTGCCTACCATCAAAAAAAGCAGAATAATTTCTCTTCGCTCAGGCGTTTCTGCCCCGATCGCCCCCAGCCAAGCGCCTCAACCAAACCCTGTCTCACGCCTCTTTGGCGGGGTTTCTGGCCAACCAACCCACCATAAAAACCACACAATCAAAACAAAAAACACCAAATAAGCAATCAGTTGCCAAAAATACTGATAAATAAAGTGGTTATTTGCCCTCGGTACGGCATTCTCACATCATTACCGCATCATGGCGCCACAAACGCAACAATAAACCAAGACTGACCTTTATTTTATAAAAAATAAATCTATCTGCCAAAAACAAAGCCTTTTTAACACATCGTATCAAGGCATTCGCATGCATTATTTTGACGGCTGCGATATCATGATCCCTTGTTAACATGATCGCATGTTGACCACGACCACGCTTTATTAAGGATACCCAATGAATAAATTGCGCCTAGCAGCCCCATTGGCCGCGCTCCTACTGGTGGTGGGTTGCAGCAAAACTGCTGACTCACAAGACCAAGATGCCGCAGCCACCCCTTCCGCTGCCGTCAGCACAGACATCAAACAAGTCGCGATTACCGCCATTGTTGAGCACCCCGCCTTGGATGCGGTTCGGGTGGGCGTTGAGGACGAATTAAAAGACGCCGGCTTTATTCAAGGTCAAAACGTCAAAATCGTGTTCCAAAGCGCCCAGGGCAATACCGCCACGGCGGGCCAAATTGCCAAAAAATTCATTGGGGACAAATCGGCCGCCATTGTCGCCATCGGCACGCCAAGCGCGCAAGCCGTCGCTGCCTCAACCCGTGACATCCCCTTGGTGTTTGCGGCCGTGACCGATCCCGTGGCCGCCAAGCTGACCCCTAGCTGGGCCGCCAGCGGCACCAACGTCACCGGCGTGTCGGATGCGTTGCCGCTAGAACCGCAAATTGAGTTGATTAAGGCCTTGGTGCCGGGCGTCAAAAACATTGGCTTTGTGTACAGCCCAGGTGAAGTCAACTCCACCATTATTTTTGAACAACTGAAAACCACTTTGGCCAAAGACGGCATTGGCGCCATCGGTGCCCCAGCCCAACGCACGGCCGACGTGGCCACGGCCGCACGCAGCCTGTTGGGCAAAGTCGAGGTAATTTACAGCACCACCGACAACAACGTGGTGTCAGCCTATGAAGCCTTGTATAAGGTCGGCGCAGAAAACAAACTGCCGCTCATCGCCTCTGACCCTGACAGCGCCAAACGCGGTGCCGTGGCCGCCTTAGGCGCCAACTACTACGACATGGGCCGCCAAACCGGCAAAATCGTGGTGCGCATCCTCAACGGCGAGGCCCCAGGCAGCATTGCGCCAGAAAAAATGGCCACGTTTGACCTGATTTTGAACCAAAAATCAGCCGCCCTAATGGGCGTGACCATTCCGGAAGCCATTTTAAAAACCGCCAAAGAAGTGATTGAATAAACCTTGTTAATGTCCCCAGCGCGGCCACAAGCGGCGCTGGGGTAGTTTGTGAAAGTTTTTATGTCTTCCATAGCCTTATTCGGCGCTTTAGAAATCGGCTTGATTTACGCCTTGGTTTCCCTAGGCGTCTTGATTTCGTTTCGTATTTTAGATTTTCCTGACTTAACCGCAGACGGCAGCTTCCCCTTGGGCGGCGCCGTCTGTGCCGTTTGCTTGAGCAGCGGCATGAACCCCTGGCTGGCCACCAGCCTGGGCGTGATGGCCGGCGCCTGCGCCGGCATGGTGACGGCGTGGCTACACGTGTCGTTGAAAATACTGCAGCTGCTGGCCAGTATTTTGGTGATGATTGCCCTGTACTCCATCAACTTGCGCATCATGGGCGCACCCAACCTGCCCTTGATCGGCGCAGACACCGTTTTCACCCCCTTTATTGCCGCCGACTACAGCAACCAATGGTGGGTACAGCCCTTAATGATTTTAGGCTTTGTCGTCGTCGCCAAGCTGGCCCTCGACGCCTTTTTCTCGACCCAAACCGGCCTGTCCTTACGCGCCACCGGTGCCAACAGCCGTATGGCCCGCGCCCAAGGCGTGGCCACCGGCAAAATGGTGGTGCTGGGCATGGCGGTGTCTAACGGCCTCATCGCCCTTGGCGGCGCCCTGTTTGTGCAAACCCAAGGCGGTGCCGACATTTCCATCGGCGTCGGCACCATTGTGATCGGCCTGGCCGCCGTCATCATCGGCGAAACCCTCATCCCCGCCAAGCGCATTTTCTGGATGACGCTGGCCGTCATCGTCGGTGCCTTGTTGTATCGCTTATTCATCGCCCTCGCGCTCAACAGCAGCATGTTGCAAGACTTTGGCTTTGGTGCTCAGGACTTAAACCTCATCACCGCCATCTTGGTCGTGTTGGCCCTGGTGTTGCCCCAGGCCAAGCACAAACTGTTTGCCAGAAAAGGATAAGCCTCATGATGTACGCACAAGATTTGAAAATCACCTTTAACCCTGGCACCCCCATTGAGAACCCGGCGCTAAAAGGCATGACCTTAAACATTGAGGAAGGCGAATTCGTCACCGTCATCGGCAGCAATGGCGCCGGCAAGTCCACCCTGTTAAACGCCATCAGCGGCGACATTTTGGTCGACTCGGGCAGCATTACCCTTAACGGCCTAGACGTGACCAAGCTGCCGGCACACAAGCGCGCCAAAATGGTGGCTAGGGTGTTTCAAGACCCCATGGCCGGCACCTGCGAGGCCTTGAGCATAGAGGAAAACCTGGCCTTGGCGCTGAAGCGGGGCAGCAAACGGGGCCTACGCCCTGCCTTGAACAGGCACAGCCGCGCCCTGTTTAAAGACAAGCTGGCCATCTTGAATTTGGGCTTAGAAAATCGCCTCAGCGACCGCATGGGCCTGCTGTCTGGCGGTCAACGTCAGGCCGTCAGCCTGATGATGGCGTCGTTACAGCCATCGCAAATTTTGCTGTTGGACGAACACACCGCCGCGCTAGACCCAAAAACCGCCGCGTTTGTGCTCTCGCTCACCGACCAAATCGTCAAAGAGAACCGACTCACCGCCATGATGGTCACCCACTCGATGCGCCAGGCGCTAGACTACGGCACCCGTACGGTGATGCTGCATCAGGGCAAGGTGGTTTTGAACGTGGCGGGCGAAGAACGTGCCAAAATGGACGTCCCCGACCTGTTGGCGCTGTTTGAACAAACCCGCGGTGAAGCCATTAGCGATGATGCGCTGCTGCTGGGCTAGGGCACAACCTTGGTCTGACCATCCACAACCCAAAACCCCATGAATGACACAGCATTCATGGGGTTTTTAATGCCTGAAACACGGCGCGTCATGCGGTGGCATGTTTGATCATCAAGTCACGTCACTAAACCATGGTTAGTTTGAACGCTAAGGTCGCGCCTGCCCGGCGCAGGGAATAAAACGATTGATGATCAGGGCTACTTGAATCAACTTACCCTCTTCAAGTTTCTGTGAAGTACCGTCCCCTTTAAGCCGCCGAGTCAGGTTCTAGCGGGCCAGATGAAGCAGGCAAACGCTTGTGGTGGCCGACCAGTTTCTATAGGAGGCAGCCACTCTTGCCTGCGCTGGCACGCTAGGTTCTGGCCAGCCGCCCCTTGCGCCAACGGCGTAAGGGGCGGCTGGCCGGGGTGGCGTTTTCTTTGCATACTTTCTTTTGGCCATCCAAAAGAAAGTCTGTCGCCCTAGAGGGCGAAAGACAACGACTCATCAATAACGAA
>JAGNPU010000333.1 GCA_017989485.1 Neisseriaceae bacterium | reverse complement strand
CTGGGCGCTCGGGTAGGGTAAAGCTCAAATCACCCATAATGAGGCTGAGCTTGAACAGCAGCGGATGATCATGGCCTTGAACCACGAGCAACTCATTGCGTTCGCGATTTTTGTCGGCCACAAACCACGGCTCGCCCGGGCCGCCAATATTGAGGCCTTTACGCTGCCCTAGGGTGTAATACATCAGCCCTAAGTGGGTGCCAACGGTTTTGCCTTCGGGCGTCACCATCTTGCCTTCTTCCGTAGGCAAATACTGCTGTAAGAAGGCCCTAAAAGGGCGTTCGCCAATGAAGCAAATGCCGGTGCTGTCTTTTTTGGCCGCCGTAGGCAGTTCGGCCTCAACCGCCAGGCGACGCACCTCAGGCTTTTCTAAATGCCCAAGCGGGAAAATGGCGTGGCTAAGCTGGTAGGGGTTTAGCCGGTATAAAAAATAGCTTTGGTCTTTATTGGTGTCCAAGCCTTTTAGCAGGTAATGGACGCCCTCACGAACTTCTTTGCGCGCATAGTGACCGGTGGCAATGGTATTGGCCCCCAGGCTGATGGCGTATTCTAAAAAGCATTTAAACTTAATTTCGGCGTTGCACAAGACGTCTGGATTGGGCGTGCGGCCCGCTTGGTATTCCTTTAAGAAATACGCAAACACATTGTCTTTGTACTCGGCGGCAAAATTGACGATTTCAACGTCGATGTCCAATACGTCGGCCACGGAAACGGCATCCAGTGAATCCTGTTTGATCGAACAGTATTCATCGTTGTTGTCGTCTTCCCAGTTTTGCATAAAGACGCCGGTGACGTCGTAGCCTTGTTTCTTGAGGAGGGCTGCGGTGACGGAAGAGTCCACGCCACCTGACAGGCCCACCACGATTTTTTCTTTAACGTTCATGTCTGTCTTTAGGAATGCTTGGGGTTTGACGCGCAAGCAAAGGTTTATTTTGCCACAAACGCTTCAAAATCCAACAAGCAAATTAGAGTGATTAGCCAAGAGTCATGCTTATTTGGTGCCGGTGCTGCCGAAGCCGCCTTCGCCGCGCATGCTTTGTGGAAACTCGCTGACCACTTGAAACGCGGCTTGGACCACAGGCACAATCATCATTTGGGCAATGCGTTCAAACGGCTCAACCACAAACGGGGTGCTGCCACGGTTCCACAGCGAGACTTTTAATTCCCCCTGGTAGTCAGAGTCGATCAGGCCCACCAAATTGCCCAATACGATGCCGTGCTTGTGGCCCAGGCCAGAGCGAGGCAGCACCATGGCGGCGAGGTTGGGGTCGGCCAAATGGATGGCCAAACCGGTGGGGATGAGGCTGCTGTCACCAGGGTTTAAGGTGATGGCAGCGTCGATGCAGGCGTGTAAGTCTAAGCCAGCAGAGCCAGGGGTGGCGTAGGCTGGGATTTTGTCTGCCATGGCAGGGTGGATGATTTTTAAGTCGATAACGGGTTGCGTCATGTGGGGTAATCCTATGGCTGATGTGTGTTGAATATAAGGTTAGGGCAGCAGTGCGCTCATGCGGGCAATAATGGCCTGAGCCGTTTCGTCTTTGCTCATGAGGGGCAGCTCGGTTTCGGCATCGTCATCGAGCAACCACACCTGATTGTGGTCGGCGCCCATGGCGAGGCCAACGAGGTTGGCCACCAGCAGGGGCACGCCTTTTTTGGCCCGCTTGGCGCGTGCATGCGTCAATAGGTGTTCGCTTTCTGCGGCAAAGCCCACGCAAAACGGCGGCTGTGGCAATTTGGCGACAAAGGCCAGAATGTCAGGGTTTTCGGTTAACTCAATGCAGGGCACGGTTTGGTTGCCCTGTTTTTTAAACTTTTGGTCCATGCGGTTGGCCACCTTATAGTCGGCCACCGCCGCCACGCTGATGAAGGCGTGGGCGTCTTTGATGTGGGTGCAGACGGCCTGGAACATGTCGTCGGCGCTGGGGGCGTATAGGGTGTGGGCGAGGCCTGGCGCCAGTTCGGTTTCCAGCTTGCCGTGGATGAGGGTGACGTCGGCGCCGGCGTCACGACAGGCGCGCGCCAGCGCCATGCCCATTTTGCCACTGGAAATATTGGTGATGCCGCGCACCGGGTCGATGGGCTCAAACGTGGCCCCAGCGGTCAGGACAATTTTTTTGCCGGCCAGGGTTTGCGGCGTCCATAAGGCCGCCAGCTGTTCGAACAGCGTGCTCGCTTCAGGCATGCGTCCTAGGCCCACTTCGCCGCAGGCCTGTAGGCCGGACTCGGGCTGGAAAATGGTGACGCCATCGTCAGCCAGCTGGGCCATATTGCGTAAATTGGCCGGGTTTTGCCACATTTCCACGTTCATGGCGGGGGCCACCGCCAACGGGCAGTTACGCGCCGAGGCAAGGGTGGTGATTAAGTTGTCGGCCATGCCGTGGGCGATTTTGGCCAAGGTGTTGGCGCTGGCCGGGGCGATTAAAAACACGTCGGCAGCGCGGGTGAGGTTGATGTGGGCCATGCCGTTGCCGGCCTCATTGCCCCAAACGTCGACCAGTACCGGATTGCCGGTTAGGGCTTGAAAGGTGTTGGGGTGGATGAACTCTTGTGCCGCCCGGCTCATCACCACCGTGACCTCGTGGCCGGCCTTGGTCAATAGGCGCACCAGCTCACAGCTTTTGTAAGCGGCAATGCCCCCGGTGATGCCCAGCAAAACGTGTTTTTTGTCCATGGTGTTTGATCTTTAAAGTGGGCTTAATATGGCCCGAACGGTAGGATTAATGCCTCATTATACCAGCTCTTTATGGCCGGCAAAGCATTCAGACGGTGGTGGGATTAAAACGGGCCACGCCGTTGTGGTCGACCTGATCTAAGGTTTTGCGCAGCGCTTCGGCCGAATC
>JAGNPU010000332.1 GCA_017989485.1 Neisseriaceae bacterium | reverse complement strand
CATTAAAATACCCTATAATTATTTCAACGTTAAATACATCATTAACCGCTATTCAATTTTATGGTAGATCAATCACTTATGAACAAAAAAACCATCGCTTCATTGGCGCTCACATCGGCCTTGGCCCTGCTGGCCTCTATGGCCCAAGCGGCCCCACCGACGGCCGATCTGCAAGTCTCTGGTAAGCTCGTCGTGCCCGTTTGCAGCGTGGCCGCTGCCGACGATGGCGTTTACAACATTGGCAAGCAATCCGCCACCGTGGTTAAACCCGCCGCAGACACGGTTTTGGGCGACATGACCAAAACCTGGACCATTGCGTGTGATGCGGAGACTTATTTAAACTTCAGCGTCGTCGACAACCGTGCCGACACGGCCAGCACGGTCAGCGCCATCAATTATGGCCTAGGCTCGGTAAACGGCACCGGCAAAATTGGGTTTTACACCGCAAGAATTGGCAACGCCAAAGTGGATAACGTAGACACGCTATTACATGGCACCAGCGGCACCACCGTCACCACTGCGGGCAAGGAAATTGGGATTTACAAAACCTATAAAACCATTTGGGTCGCCAATGCGTCCACCCAAAAAAGTGGCAAAGTCTTTATGGCCGACATTACGGTGACCCCGACCTTAGCGTCCAGCGCCGTCATGAATGGCCCCATTACCGAAGACACCAACATCGATGGTTCCATGACCTTAACCTTTGCCTACGGCCTGTAACATTAAAAAAGCCCTCTTAGAGGGCTTTTTTGACGCGCCTTACTGAGCGGCATGAGCGCAATGCCCCACAGGGCTAACGAATCATCCAGTCAAACATCGGCACCATATAGGGCAGCAACAGCGTGGTCAAGATGCCATTGAGGCCCATGGCCAGGCCCGCAAAGGCACCCATGTTTGGGTTAATATTAAACGCATGGGCCGTGCCCACACCGTGCGAATTAAGGCCTAGGGCAAAGCCTTTGACCTCATCGGAGGTGATGTTTAACCACTGGTAGACGTATTTCGCCATGATGGCGCCAAACATGCCGGTGGTGAGCACCACCAGGGTGCTGATCGAGGGGGCACCACCGAACTGCTCGGTGACCGCAATGGCAATGGGCGTGGTCACCGCCTTGGCCGTCATGGTGGCGACCAAAACCTTACTGCCGCCAAGCAAGGCCATCAAAAACCCCGCCGAAATAATGGACGTCAAACAGCCCACCACTAGGCCGACCATAAAGGGCTTGAAGTAATCCTGTATTTTTTTGATCTGCCAAGCCAGAGGCACGGCCAGCGCCACGGTGGCAGGCCCCAATAAAAAGTGGATAAACTTGGCGCTGTCAAAATAGTGTGCATAAGGTACGCCGTTGCTCAGCAAAAACAGCGACACCAGCCCGACGGTAATGGCCACGGGATTGACCAAGGGATGAAAATGGCTTTTTCTATGCAAAAACATGGCCACCATATAGGCCGCTAAGGTCAGGCCTAGGCCCAACAAGGGCGACTGGGTTAAATACACCCACATACTGGTTTCATTACTCATGCCCAACCCCTTTTTGCTTATTGATCATGGTTTGGACCACCCAAGCAGTCACCGCCAGCGTGATCAAACTGCTGCCGGCAATGCTGACGATCAGCGCCGTCCACTGCCCCTCTAACAAGGAGGCACTGCTGATGATGCCCACGCCCGCAGGCACAAACAGCAAAGACAGGTGGCCAATCAGCTGACGGCAGGTGTCCTGGATGTAATCGAGTAATTTGGGGCTGAGTAATAGGCTGACAAACAGCAACAACATGCCTATGACGGGTCCGGGAATCGGGATGTTCAGATAGTGAGACAGCAGCTCACCCATACTTTGATATGCCAATAATATCGCAAATGCACCTAACATTGTCGCACGCCTAGGGATGAATCAATAAAAAAAAGCCACCTTAACTGATGAAAGTGGCAGTCACGCATTAATCATACAACTAATTGTTTAAGACGTTAACCCTTATCTGGCTCCGGCGGGCAACTAAGCCCCGCCTTGAGCCAAAAAGGGCTTATTCGGGCGTCACCAAAGGATAACCCACCTCGCACCAGCCGCGAAACCCACCGTCCATCGACACCACGGCGGTATAACCCATTTTCTGTAGGTTTTCTGCCGACAGTGCCGAGCGATAACCGCCGCCACAGTACAAAATCATCGGCGTCGCCAAGTCCGGCACGGCCGCCTCGATGTCACGCTCCAACACCCCCTTGCCCATATAGACGGCATCCGGCAAACGGCTTAAAGCCCATTCGGCGACTTCACGCACATCAATCAATAAAGGCATACGGCCCTCATCCAATAAGGCCTTGGTTTCAGCCACGCTGATGCCGTTTACCTGAGCCCGTGCGGCCAAGCATAGTTGTTCAAATCTGGGTCCGTGTGCCATGGGGTATTCCTTCCTGTTGCATGAGTCATCAAGGGCACCAGGCTCAGCGCGAAGGCCGAGCTTGGTGATTAAAGGGTCGGTGTGTCCACGCTGACGTCGGCGCACTGAGCGCGCAGGCGCAAAGCGTGGTCGATCAAGACCAAGGCCAACATGGCTTCGGCAATGGGCGCGGCACGCAGGCCCACACAGGGGTCGTGGCGACCATGAGTGGCCATTTCAATCGGCTCGCCCGTCTTGGTAATCGACTGGCGCGGCGTGGCGATGCTGGAGGTCGGCTTAATCGCGATGTTGATGTCGAGGTTTTGGCCAGTGCTGATGCCGCCCAAAATACCGCCGGCGTGGTTGCTTAAAAAGCCCTGCGGTGACAGCTCGTCACCATGGACTGAGCCGCGTTGCGCCACGGCGGCAAAGCCCGCCCCAATTTCGACACCCTTAACGGCATTAA
>JAGNPU010000331.1 GCA_017989485.1 Neisseriaceae bacterium | reverse complement strand
GGCGTGAACATGTTAAACTAAAGCCTTGTTGAATCTTGATGACCTGCCGCATATGACCGACTTATTTTCTCGTGAACCCACTGCCCCATTGGCCGAACAACTACGCCCGAAAACCCTGGCCGACATCAGTGGCCAACAGCACCTAGTCGGGCCGAATAAGCCCTTAAGCCTGGCGGTTCAAAGCGGCAAACCGCACTCTATGCTGTTTTGGGGCCCACCTGGCGTTGGCAAAACCACGCTGGCACGTATTTTGGCCAACAGCTTTGACGCTCAGTTTTTACCGATTTCTGCGGTATTCAGCGGGGTTAAGGACATACGCGAGGCCTTAGAAAAGGCCCAGCATGCGCTGCAGCGCGGTCAGCACACTATTTTGTTTGTGGACGAGGTGCATCGGTTTAATAAGGCCCAGCAAGATGCGTTTTTGCCCTATGTGGAAAATGGCTTGATCACCTTTATTGGCGCCACCACGGAGAATCCGTCGTTTGAGGTCAACCCGGCGCTGCTGAGCCGCGCCCAGGTCTACACCCTCAAAGCCCTGACCGAAGATGAATTGGTGGCTTTAGTGCATAAGGCCCTGGCGCTGCCGGACTATCAAGATGTCAACATCGCCGTCGATGCGCAAAAGGTGTTGGCCCAATTGGCCGATGGCGACGCGCGGCGCCTGCTGAATCTGGTTGAACAAACCCATACGGCCGCGGCGACTCAGAACATTAGCGACGTGGACGCGGCTTTTTTACAAAACACCCTGACCGCCAATGTGCGTCAGTTCGACAAAGGTGGGGATGGGTTTTACGAGCAGATTTCGGCCTTGCATAAGTCGGTGCGCGGCTCCCACCCCAATGCCGCCCTGTATTGGTTTTGTCGGATGTTGGATGGCGGCTCTGACCCCCGTTATTTGTCTCGCCGCATTGTGCGCATGGCCTGGGAAGACATCGGCCTGGCCGATCCACGCGCCCTACAAATTGCCAATGATGCCGCCCTCACCTTTGAGCGCTTAGGCAGCCCAGAAGGCGAGCTGGCCCTGGCGCAAGCCGTGCTGTATTTGGCCAGCGCACCCAAAAGCAACGCCGGCTATATGGCTTATAACCACATGCGCTCATTTGTGGCCGAACAAGGCTCTAGTGCCGTGCCCGTCCACCTACGCAATGCCCCCACCAAGCTGATGAAAGAGCTGGGCTATGGTAAGGCCTATCGCTACAGCCACGACGAGCCTCACGGCTACAGTGCCGGCGAAACCTATATGCCCGACGGCATGGACGAGCCCGACTTCTACCAGCCGGTAGACCGTGGCTTAGAAATCAAAATTGGCCAGAAACTCGATTTTTTGAAACAGTTAGACGAAGACGCCGAATAGATGAGGCCACGCTGCAGCCTGTGGTTGCGGGTGTGGCTGGTGTGTTGGGCCATGCATGGCAGCCACGCTGCCCCCATCTTATCTGAGGGGGACGGCGATGAGCATCATCCAGTACATGCCCTGTCGGGCATTTTTTCAGAAAGCCCTGTTTTGCTTTTATGAGCGTGTCTATGACTCGCCTTAACGTGCTCAATCCCCTTTGCCCTCGCCCTATAGACAAAAATCTGACGACAGCGCGACAGTGTGCTAGTCTAACCCCCTTAGACATCTAGACGCCAAAGCGGCCTGATCCGCTGGCCCACTCATAAGGGCACACCGCACACAAAGGAAACCATCATGTCGTTACAGAGTAAACTGCCACAGTTTGGCACCACCATCTTCAGCCAAATGTCACAGCTGGCACAGCAGCATCAGGCCTTAAACCTATCGCAAGGTTTTCCGGACTTTGAGGCCCCCAAGGACTTGCTCACCGCCTTAGGCCAATACGCCCTCGCCGGCCATAACCAATACCCCCCTATGCCTGGGGTCATCGAACTGCGCACGCAGGTGGCCAGCAAAATTAAGGCACGCTACCAAAACCCAGTGTCTGCTGAGCAAGAAGTCACCATCACGGGTGGGGCCACCCAAGCGCTGTTTTGCGCCATTCATGCGCTGGTGCGGCCAGGTGATGAGGTCATTGTGTTTGACCCCTGCTACGACAGCTATGCGCCAGCCATACAGTTGGCCGGCGGCCTGTCCGTACATATTCCGCTGCAGCCTGGTGACTTCAGCCTAGACTGGCAGCGCCTGAGCGATGCCTTGAATGACAAAACCCGTTTGATTATTCTGAACAGCCCCCACAACCCCAGTGGTGCACTGATTAGCCGTGCTGATTTAGACCGTCTGGCCGAGCTGATACGGGCACGCGACGTGTATGTTTTGAGCGATGAGGTGTATGAACATTTGGTTTTTGATGGTGCAGCCCATGCCAGCGTGTTGGCCCATCCAGAATTGTATGCCCGCGCCTGCGTGGTCAGCTCTTTTGGCAAAACCTATCACGTGACCGGCTGGAAAACCGGCTATATGGTGGCACCCGCCGCCCTGAGCATCGAGTTACGCAAGGTGTATCAATACCTCAATTTCTGTGCGGTGGCGCCCATTCAGTATGCGCTGGCAGACTATATGGCCAACCATCCGGAACACATCGACGCCTTGCCGGACTTTTACCAGGCCAAACGCGACCAGCTGTGCCAGGCTTTAGCAGGGTCACGATTTACGTTTCAGCCTAGCCGCAGCACGTATTTTCAGCTCATCGATTACTCGGCCATCCGTGAGGATTTAGACGATGTGGCGATGGCGCGATGGCTGACCGAGCACAAGGGCATCGCCACCATTCCGCTGTCGGCCTTTTATCAGTCACCACCGGTCGCGCAGCGGCTGTTGAGGGTGTGTTTTGCCAAACAGGCCAGCACATTGGCACAGGCAGGCGATCTATTGGCCGCTATTTAGGCCCCGCC
>JAGNPU010000050.1 GCA_017989485.1 Neisseriaceae bacterium | reverse complement strand
TCAAACAAAATGACCTTGGTGTTGGGCTTGATGTTGGCCAATAAGTCATCGTCGCTGTCGTAGCTGGTGAGGGTGATGCCGGCTCGGGTCAGGGTTTGCTGCAAAAAGGCGTCGGTGCCGCCATACAGGGGGGCGACATAGGCCACTTCGTCCCCTTGCTGGGTGAGGGCGTACAGCGTGCTGCTGGTGGCGGCCATGCCGCTGGACACGGCCATGGCGCTGTCGGCGCCTTCTAGGGCCGCCAGTTTGACCTCAAGGTCGGTGACGGTAGGGTTGCCCATGCGGCTGTAAAAATAGCCCGGCGTCTGGCCTGAAAAGCGCTCTTTGCCGGCCTCGGCGCTGGGGTAGCTAAAGGTGCTGCTGAGGTAAAGCGGCGTATTGAGCGGGGTGTTGACGGTGTCGGCCACGTGCCCAGCATGGATGACCAGGGTTCTGAATTTCATTGGGTCTGCTTTCTATTGTCGTTAATTTTATAGTTATTTTTAGTAATCTAGCACAGGGCCAAGACGTGTGCATAATGTTTTTGCGCCACGTCGGGGTGGGAGCGCAAACGGCCCTTTAAGGTATTTTGCCCTACTTGGTAAAAAAGCGGGTTGCTGGGGTCGCTGCTGGGGCCAGACGCGGCGGTGGCCAAATCGTCGGGTAGGGCCAGCAGGGGCACGGTGGCGTCTAGGCGGGCGCTCATGAAGAAGGCCGAGGACAGGCGATTTTGGCCGGGCTTAGGACTGACCACGCGGTGTAGGGTGGCCTTGAGGTAGCCATTCGACGCCAGCTCTAACAGCTCGCCAATATTGACCACAAACGTATTGGGCATGGGTTCGGCGCGTACCCATTGTTCCCCCACCAACACTTCTAGGCCGGCCTGATCATACTGTTGGACGAAGGTTAAATAACCCGCGTCCTTGTGGGCGCCGACGCCCTGTTGGTGGTTGTTCATGCCCGGGTAGTGAATGATTTTGGCGTGGACAAAAGGCTGTGGGCTGACGGTGTTTTGAAACACGTCTTCCGGCTGTTCTAGGGCCAAGGCGAAGGCTTTGAGCAATTCCAGCGACAGCTCGGTTTGTTGCTGTTGCCAATTGAGCAACACGGTCTTCATGTGCGGCAGCTGGCTAGGCCACTGGTTGGGTCCCTGTAGCTGTAACCACGGCATGTTGGCGGCCACGGTGGCTAAGGCGGGCTCTTCTGACATGGTGTCAAACTGTTCGCGGCCGTCGGGCTGGCCTTGGGTCAGCTCGGCCTGTAGGCCGGTGTAGCCACGAAAATGGGGCGAGTACACCATGCCCACGGCCAGTCGATCAGCCAGCGGCAGCGCAAAAAACGCCTGTATCAGTTCACGCACCTGCTGGGCCAGCGCGGCGTCGATGCCGTGACCGCTTAGGTAGAAAAACCCCACCTCGTGCGCGGCTTGGCGCAGCTCGGCCAAAAAGCGTTGGCGGGGCAGGCCGCCGGCGCGAAACTGGCTAAAATCTAATAGGGGGAGGGTGGGTGTGCTCATAAGTCATCTCCTTGCCGATGAAGGCGGCAAAAAAAGGGGCTGAGGGGTGAGGCCACAATAGGCGTGTGGCTTAGGCGATGCGCTTCAATACGGGGTATTGGGGCGCTTCGCCCTGTGCTTGGGCTGACTTTAAGCGATAAAGGGTGAATTTGTGAAAGATTGTTTAGACGTATCGACAGGCCTTTTGGTTATATAAGCCAATGATTTGATTATAATAGCCATAAAGACGGCTATTTTTTCGTGCGCACCGGGCATAAAAAAACGCCCACGGCCTGAGGGCGGTGGGCGCAGCGGTGAGGGGCTTATTTAAGCCATTGTTCACTGGTTTTTTGTAGGGCACCTTGGCTGTCGAGCAGCCCCCAAACAAAGTGCATGGTGCGCACGAAGTCGGGGTCATCTTTTTGCAGCATAAAGCCGAGGGTGTTGACCTTGGTCAGCGGTTGGTCGATAAAGGCGGCGTAGAGGCGTGGGTCTTGCTTGGCGTACAGCAACGCTTCATAGGTTTCGGTAATCATCACGTCGCCTTTGCCCGCGGCGATTAAGCCGGGGATTTCGGCATTCAAAGGGTGGGTCGATACCTGAGCCTTGCCCAAATTGGCCAACACATATTGCTCGTTGGTGCCGCCGGGGTTTTTAATCACCCGCACCGCGGGTTGGTTTAGGCTGGCGGCGGTGGTGTATTTGGCCTTGTCTGCGGCCCGAATCAGGGCCACTTTGCCAAATGGCGCATAGCCCGGTAAAAAGTCGCTTTTGATCACGCGGTTGACGTTGCGGCTGATGCCGCCTAGGGCGACGTCGAAGCGGTTGCTGTCAAAGTCGGCCATGAGCTTGGGCCAGGTGGTGGCGACAAATTCTACGGTGACGCCCATTTCGGCGGCCATTTGCTGGATTAGGTCGACGTCAAAGCCGCTGTATTGGCCGTCTTGCAGCATGGCAAAGGGACGGTAATCGCCTGGGGTACCGACGCGCAGGGTTTTGCTGGCCAAAATGTGGTCTAGCCGTTGGCCGGCGCTGGCGGGGATGCTCAAGCTGGTCAACAGCAGGGTGACGAGGGACAACGACAGTAGGGATGTGTATCGGCGTTTCATGATGGCCAACCTTTTATAGTGAGTTAAGTAAATCATGAACGAGGATAGCAAAGATTCCGGTGGACGCAGGGACTAAGCGTGATGGACGACGGCTGGATTCTGGCGAACAGGGGTGAATTTAAACCGTAATCTGGCGGCCTTTAGGCGCCTAGGTCTATGATGGTGTGGACCTAGGCCATCGACGGCATGATACTTGCCATCTTGAGGCGGTGTTGTGCCGAGGCGGCAGGTGTTGCGTGGGGGAAACGAAGCGCCCCCAGTCCGTGGAGGGCGCTAGGGTGATTAACGTTTGGCCAGCTGGTTGAGTTTTTCTGACCACCAGGCCGCGGCCGAGCGCCAAAAGCCCAAAATCGCCATTTGGTGCAGGCGGTAGAGGGAAATATGGGCGACGCTGGCGGCCATGCCTTTAAAAGAGCGGCCTTTTAAACGACTGGTGCCGCCAAATACCCCAAATGAGGCGTAGCGACCAACGGTGACCAAAGAGCCGTTGTCCTTATAGTGGAACGATTTTTTGGGGACTTGCCCGAGGATGATGTCCAAAAAGTAATCGCTCAGGTATATGGCTTGCTGTCTGGCCACCTGTGCCGTAGGCGGCAGCGGCGTGCTTTTCATGCTGCTGCAGTCGCCAATGGCGAACAAAGTGGGGTCGGTGGTGGCTTGGAAATAGTCGTTGACCACCAGCTGTTGGGTGCGGGTGAGTTCCACCCCGTCGATTTGGCTCATTAAGGCTGGCGCTTTGACCCCGGCCGTCCAAACCGTTTGGTAGGCATCGAGGGTGTCGCCGTTGGATAAGGTGAGGGCATCGGCGCTCACCGAGGTCACATTTTGATTCAGAATTACCCGCACCCCAAGCTTCTCTAGGGCCAGCTGGGCATGGTGGCTGACGTCTTCGGTAAACGTGGGCAAAATGCGCGTGTCCCCCTGAATCAGGGTGATGTCTACATAGCGGGTGAGGGGCTCGTCGGTGTAGGCCGAGGCGTTTTCTAAAAAGCGCATCATTTCGCCACACAGCTCAACCCCGGTCGGGCCTGCGCCGACTACGACGATGGGGTATTTTTGCTTGTTGATGGCGGCCTTCATGGTGATGGCGGTGAGCTTGTCGAAAAAGTCGGTGGCCTGTTTGAGGTCGTCGATGGTGTGGGCGTGTTCTTTGATGCCGGGCGTGCCGTAGTCGTTGGCGCAGCTGCCTAGGCACAGAATCAAATAATCATAGGGCAAGGTGCGCTCTGGCAAAATGTTCAGGCCTAGGGGGCTGTCAAAGGGGCTGAGGGTAAGGGTTTTATTCGCCCTGTCTATGCGGGCCACCTGACCGGGATGATATTGAATGTGGTGGCTTTTGGCGTGGTTGACAAAGGAAATCCCCTGCTCCTGTGGGGTGGTGGCGCCGGCGGCAAACATGTGCAGCATCGGCTTCCATGTGTGCAGCTGGCTTTTGTCGATCAGATGAATTTGGTGGGCGCTACGGCGTAAGGCCTTGCTCAGGCGGGTGGCTAATTCAATGCCCGCAATGCCGCCGCCGGCAATCACAATGTTTTTTTGGGTCATGCAGAAGGACTCCTCATCGTTAGGCTGGTCTATAGGATCAGACCATGAAGAAACCGTTTGGTTTTCTTCATCGGCAGACCATGTGACGATATTAGCATAGACCCAGTTTAGCCAGCGGCCAAACACCTGTTGCAACAGACTGGGCCAGCGCTTCTTGGGGCGGTCATGGGGTGGCGAGCGTCGGCAGCTGAGCCATGCGGATGGGGCTGAGGAAAGTGCCAAAACATGCCTATAAAATGATCGATTAAGCTAATGACTTGAGTTTGCTTGAGTTATTTATGGGTGAAAACTTGTCCACAATATCTGTGGATAAGTTTGTGCGTAAAGGGGCAATCCCACAGAAAAAGACAATGAAACCAAATGGCCCCCTCGAATTGCTTAAAAAATGAACTTTTTAAATTATTGTTTAAAAACAGTGGATTGGCCTGATTGCGTCCTGCCCGTATTTTTGACGGGTGATTGTTTGGCGCACATCCACCGTGGGCGCGCCTTCGTGTGCATAAAGCGCATTTGTCAAGAGCCTGTGGGCGAAAAAGTTGCTTGCTTTAAAAAATCAGCCTGAATCACGGTTGCGCCGGTAGGTAATAGGGCGTGATTACGGTACAATTGACCACATTGTTTTTATTTCGAAATGAAGCCCATGAAATCCAGCCAGTTTTTTATTTCCACATTGAAAAATGCGCCTGCAGAAGCAGAGTTGCCTAGCCACCAGTTGATGTTGCGTGCCGGTTTTGTCAAACGGATTGCGTCCGGTTTGTATTCTTGGATGCCGATGGGCCTGCGCGTGATGCGCAAGGTTGAAGCCGTGGTGCGCGAAGAAATGAACCGTGCCGGCGCCGTTGAGCTATTAATGCCCGCCGTGCAGCCCGCAGAGCTATGGCAAGAGTCTGGCCGATGGGATTTTTACGGCAAAGAGTTGCTGCGTTTAAAAGACCGCCATGAGCGTGACTTTTGCGTGGGGCCAACCCACGAAGAGGTGATTACCGACATTGCCCGTAAAGAGATTAACAGCTACAAGCAAATGCCGCTGAATTTTTATCAGGTACAGACCAAGTTCCGCGATGAAGTGCGCCCTCGTTTTGGGGTGATGCGCGCCCGTGAATTTGTGATGAAAGACGCCTATTCTTTTGACGTGGATGAGGCGGCCATGGCCGTGTCTTACCAAAAAATGTATGACGCCTACTGCCGTATTTTTAACCGCTTGGGCCTGGTGTATCGCCCTGTGGCCGCCGACGGTGGCACCATAGGCGGCAGCCACTCGCACGAGTTTCAGGTGTTGGCCGACAGCGGCGAAGACCTGATTGCCTACAGCACCGAATCAGATTATGCGGCCAACTTAGAAATGGCCGCCACCCTCATGCCCGTGGGCGAGCGTGCGCCAGCCAGTGCGGCGCTGACCAAAATCCACACCCCTGGGGTGCGCACGATTGCCGATTTGGTGGCGTGTTTGAACGTGGCCATCGAGCAAACGGTGAAAGCCGTTGTGGTGGAAGCCGAAGAAGGCGACGAACCCATTTTGTTGCTGGTGCGGGGCGACCATCAATTAAACGAAATCAAGGCGGAGAAATTGGCCGGGGTGAAAACGCCTCTGACCTTTGCTTCTGAAGCCTCAGTGCAGGCCGCTTTTGGTGCTGCCGGAGGCTCTTTGGGCCCGGTTGGCTTTAACGGCAAAGTCTATGCCGATTTCGCCGTCGCTTTGAGCGGCGACACCGTGGTGGGCGCGAACGAAAACGAGCACCACTATACCGGCTTTAACTTTGGCCGAGATGCCGCCGAACCTGAGTTTGTGGACATGCGCAACGTCGTGGCCGGTGACCCTAGCCCATGTGGCCAAGGCGTGTTGAAGCTGGTGCGTGGCGTTGAAGTCGGCCATGTGTTCCAGCTGGGCACCAAGTATTCTGAATCCATGAACGCCACCTTCTTGGATCAAAACGGCAAAAGCCAATACATGCAAATGGGCTGTTATGGCATCGGCGTGACCCGAATTGTGGCCGCCGCCATTGAGCAAAGTTTCGACGACAAGGGGATGATCCTCACCGACGCCATGGCGCCGTTTACCACCGTCATTGTGCCCATGAACTACCGTAAGAGTGAGACCGTGAAGGCCGCTGCCGATGCGCTGTATGCTGAGTTGCAATCTGCGGGCGTGGACGTCTTGTTGGACGATAGGGACGAGCGTGCTGGCGTGTTGCTGGCCGATTCGGAACTGTTGGGCATTCCTCATCGCGTGGTGATTGGCGATAGGGCCTTGGCCAATGGCGAAGTGGAGTACAAGCAGCGTCGTGCCGAGGCGTCAGAAAACGTGGCCGTGGCCGCCGTGGCCGCGCGCATTGTCGCCGCCTTAAGTGGGCACGACTGAATAGGAGCCTAAGTGACCCAAACCACCCGCATGAACTGGGCGCAGCTGTTGAGCGCCCAGCGCTATAAAACCGCCGCAGAGGGGCTCATCGTGCCGACCAGCACGCCCTCGACGCTGGAGGGCGTGGACGCGTTGCGTACCGATTTTCACATCGATTACGACCGCGTGGTGTTTTCGGGTGCGTTTCGACGCTTGGGCCGCAAAACCCAGGTGCATCCGTTTGCCAAAAATGACCACACCCACAATCGGCTGACCCACAGCGTGGAGGTGGCCAGCGTGGGCCGTAGCCTGGGTAATCGGGTCGGGGTGATGCTGCGCTCGGGCGGCTTTTTGCCCGAGGCCAATCGCGCCTCAGACATTGGGGCCATAGTGCAAGTGGCCTGCTTGGCGCATGACTTAGGCAACCCACCGTTTGGCCACACCGGCGAAGAGGCCTTGCGGGCCTGGTTTCTCGACCCGGCCCAGCGCCATTACCTGACCGGTTTGAGCGACGATGAGTGTGCCGACATCTGTACTTATGAAGGCAATGCCAACAGCCTGAGGCTGGTGGCGACGACGGAGATGTACCGTAACCGTGGGGGGATGCGCCTGAGCGCGGCCACCATTGGGACCTTGTTGAAATACCCCTGGACCAGCGCCGATCCCTATGGCCAGGGCCAAAAGTTTAACGTGTACCAAACCGAGTTGCCCTTTATTCGGGCCGTGGCGGCTGATTTAGGCCTGCCAGAGCTGGCGCGCAACCGGTGGGCCCGTCATCCGCTGTCGTATTTGATGGAGGCGGCCGACGACATTTGCTATGCCCTGTTGGACTTGGAAGACGCCGTCGAAATCGGCCTGATTGAAGACCTTGAGTTTGAACGCATTCTGGCCAATGTGACCTCGACGGAACGAACCTGGCAGGCCGGCAGCGCGCGTCAGCGCTGTGCCATGCTGCGCGGCATTGCCATCGGCAAGGCCATCGACGACGTGGCGCAAAAATTCATGATGCACCAACCCGAGCTGTTAAACGGCACGTTTGTGCCTAAGGACTTGCTCAGCATCAGCAGCGAGCCGATTCAGGACGCTCTGTTTCAGGCCAAGGAATTGGCCCGTCAAAAAATATACCGCCACCGCAGCAAGCTGATGATTGAAATCGCTTCTTTTCCCTGCATCGGCACGATTTTAGCTGCCTTGGTGCCGGCGGCGTTTGCCTACGTCAACGGGGGCGAGCTGGGTGTGCGCAACGGCATGATTTTGGCCTTGTTGGAAGATGAGCCCTTGCAGCCAGACGATGATTTATACACGGCATACATGAAAATCCTTGATTTTGTGGGCGGCATGACCGACAACAGCGCGGCGCAAATGGCCCGCGACCTGTCCGGCATCGGCCTAGGATTAGATTAATGCCTTCACTTTTCTATAGAAATACACCATGACTGATTTAGTAGATGTAAACGAAACCATGCGCCTGTCCAAACGGATGGCGCAGCTGGGCCTGTGTTCGCGCCGTGAGGCCGATGGCTATATTGAGCAGGGCTGGGTAAAGGTGAACGGTGCCGTGGCCATACTGGGCCAAAAGGTGACGATTGCAGACCGCATTGACCTGGATCGACAAGTGCATCAAAAACAGGCGTCGCGCGTGACCATCTTGTTAAACAAGCCCGTGGGCTATGTGAGCGCCCAGGCCGAACACGGCTATGAGACCGCCGCCAGCCTGATCACCGCCGCCAACCATTGGCCGGAAGACCCTAGCCGCATTAAATTTGACAAATACCACGCCTATTCTTTGGCCCCGGCCGGCCGGCTGGACATTGATTCCACCGGGCTGCTGGTGTTGACCCAGGATGGCCGCGTGGCCAAGCGCATTATTGGCGAAACCTCTGACATCGACAAAGAGTATTTGGTGCGGGTGCAAGGTGGGCTGAGTGACGAAGGCTTGCAGTTATTGAATCATGGCCTAAGCCTAGACAATAAGCCGCTACAGCCGGCCAAGGTGACCTGGCAAAATGAAGATCAGCTGCGCTTTGTGCTGCGCGAAGGCAAGAAGCGCCAAATTCGCCGCATGTGTGAATTGGTGGGCTTGCACGTGGTGGGCTTAAAGCGCATCCGCGTCGGCAAGATTAAGCTAGGCCAGCTGCCGCAAGGGCAGTGGCGCTATTTGAATGAAGATGAATCATTTTAAAAGAATAAAATAATGTCTTACGTATTGGTTAAAGATTATGTCGAAACCCAGGGCTTTAATCTGCCCTTGGAAGAAGTCCAAGTGGCGCATATGACCTTGAATGCCATTTTGGCCATGCAGCACACCCAGGTGGCGACGAAGGAGCTGGTGTCCTTGCCCCTGATTTTGCAAGATGGGCAGGGCGTGTATGACGCCAGTGGCCGACTCGACAGCGAGCGCCTAAGCCTATTGCCGTATTTTAAAGCCGATGGCCCTGGCATTCGTGCCGGTTTGGCTGGCCTGAATGCGGCCTTAGACTCGATACACGATCGCCATCCGTTCTTGCGCCTGTCGGTGTATGCGCTTTTGCCAGACATGGCGGAGCCGGGCGAGATGGAACTGGTGTGCATGGCCAATATGGGCCGGGCGAGCGAGGGCG
>JAGNPU010000330.1 GCA_017989485.1 Neisseriaceae bacterium | reverse complement strand
GTTTACCCTAAACGCCGACGGCGCCTTTATGCTGACCCAGCAAAAACTGCACATCCCCGCCCAAACTCAAGAATTCGCCATCAATATGTCTAACCACCGCCACTGGGCGCGTCCGGTACAAGACTATGTGGGCGAACTGCTGTTGGGCGCAGAAGGCCCACGCGGCAAAAACTTCAACACCCGCTGGGTGGCCTCTATGGTGGCCGAAGTGCACCGCATTTTGATGCGCGGCGGCGTTTTTATGTACCCACAAGACAACCGTGACCCAAGCAAGCCGGGCAAACTGCGCCTGATGTACGAGGCCAACCCAATGGCGCTGCTGGTGGCTCAGGCCCAAGGCCGCACCACCAATGGCGACGTCGACATGCTGTCGGTCGCGCCTGAAGGCCTACACCAGCGCGTGCCGGTGTTCTTGGGCTGCCCTGAAGAAGTCAGCCTGGTGACCGACAAACACGCCTAAACCTTGTCCTTTGGTCAAAAAGCCACAGAATACCTTATTCTGTGGCTTTTTTGTGTGCGCAATCCGGCATCAACGCTATATTGGAAGGGATTCACCGCCGTATTGGCTTTTTTTCTCAGAAATGCACTCAGCCACGCCACTTTGTCTTAAACGGCCCCCTTGCCGTGGCTATTTTTATGCTTATTTAGATTTCTAGCCATTTAGACGTCCATAATAGTGAATTTCATGTTAAGGTAACACCATCAACACGACATACCCCAACACCAACATAAAAAAATAGTGGAGCATCCTCAAAATGAAACCAGAAACCATCGTCATCCATGCGGGCTATAGCCCTGACCCAACCACCAAATCTGTGGCCGTCCCGATTTATCAAACGACCAGCTACGCGTTTGACAACACCCAACACGGTGCAGACTTATTCAATTTAAATGTGGCGGGCAATATTTACACCCGCATCATGAACCCAACCAATGCCGTGCTCGAAGAGCGCATTGCCCAGCTAGAAGGCGGGATTGCCGCCGTGGCCGTGGCCAGCGGCATGGCTGCGATTACCTACGCCATTCAAACCTTGGCCGAAGCCGGCGACAACATTGTGGCGATTTCCACCCTCTACGGTGGCACCTTTAACCTGTTTGCCCACACCCTGCCCAAACAAGGCATAGAAGTGCGCTTTGTCGACGCCAAGAAACCGGAAGACATCGCCGCCCTGGTCGACGACAAAACCAAACTGGTGTTTTGTGAAAGCATCGGCAACCCCGCCGTCAACGTGGTGGACATTCCCGCGTTTGCCGCCGCGGCCCACGCCAAAGGCCTGCCTTTGGTGGTCGACAACACCGTGCCCACGCCGTTAATCTGCAATGCCTTGGCCTTAGGTGCCGACATTGTGGTGGAATCGCTGACCAAATACATTGGCGGCCACGGCAACAGCATAGGCGGCGCCATCATCGACGGCGGCAAATTTGACTGGGGCAAACATGCGGCACGCTTCCCCGTATTGACCACGCCGGATCCGTCTTACCACGGCGTGAACTATCACGAACATTTTGGCGCGGCGGCCTTTATCGCCCGCGCCCGCGTGGTGCCTTTACGCAATACCGGTGCGGCCTTAAGCCCATTCAACGCCTTCTTGATTTTACAAGGCCTAGAAACCCTGCCGTTGCGCCTAGAACGTCATTGCGAAAACGCGCTTAAGGTGGCCCAATTCCTTGAGGCCCACGATTTAGTGAGCTGGGTGAACTATCCTGGCTTGCCCAGCAGCCCAGATTACGCGCTGATTCAACGCGACTTTGGCGGCCGTGCCTCTGGCCTGTTGAGCTTTGGCATTAAAGGCGGCGTGGCCGCAGGCACCAAGTTCATCGACGCCTTGCAGCTGATTACCCGCTTGGTGAACATTGGCGACGCCAAATCTTTGGCCTGTCACCCTGCCTCGACCACCCATCGTCAGCTGAACGAAGCCGAGTTAAAACAGGCCGGTGTGAGCACCGACCTGGTGCGCATCAGCGTGGGCATTGAGCACATTGATGACATCTTGGCAGACCTGATTCAGGCACTAGACGCCGCCAAATAAACCCTTAAATAAAAGGCCCTGATCATTGATCAGGGCCTTTTTTTGAGCCTGCCACCTCTGTGGCGCCAAGACCGAACGTCGCCAAACATTAACCAGATCGGTCATCATGGCCATAATCACCCAAAAAAACCAACGCGACGCCCACAAAAAAACGGCACCGCCTAAGCCGTACCGTCTTGAAACAACGCAGCACGCTTATTTTTGCGCGGCCGTCACCATGACCTCAACCAACACCTCTGGACGAGCCATTTCGGCCTGAACCGCGGCACGCGCTGGGCTATGGCCTAGCGGCATCCAGGCTTCCCAAACGTCGTTAAACGCGGCAAAGTCACGGGCCATGTCTTTAATCCAAATCTGTGCCGACAGAATACGGGTTTTGTCGCTGTTGGCTTCGGCCAATAGCGCATCAATTTTGGCCAAAACGTCTTGGGTTTGGGCGGTGGCGTCCACGCTTAAATCGGTAGGCACCTGGCCTGATAAATACACCAAACCACCGTAGGTGACGCTGGCGGCCAAACGGGCCTGAGGGTTATTGCGGGTAATTGTCATTGTTTTATCCTGTTAATCCTGTGAGTGAAATGGGCGCCGTGGCGCCGCTAACCAAAGCGGTCAATACGGCGGCGCTGCCGGCAGCCAGGGTAAAGCCCAAACTGCCATGACCGATATTTAACCATAAATTCTCGTATTTTGTCCGACCCAATATCGGTGGGCCTTTCGGCGTAGAGGGCCGCAGGCCACTCCAAGCGACGGCATCGTCCAACAAGCCCACCTGGGGAAAGCTGGCGCGTACGGTGCGCTTTAAGGCCTCAACCCGGTTGGCCCTAAGGCCTTGGTCTTC
>JAGNPU010000049.1 GCA_017989485.1 Neisseriaceae bacterium | reverse complement strand
GCCCTGTTGCCGGCGCTGCTGTACTATCTTGGCGTGATTGCCCAAGTGCATTTTAGGGCCGGCAAAGACAACCTTAAAGGCGTGCCTAAAGCCGACCTGCCACGGGTCAAAGAAGTGCTCAAAGAGCGCGGCCACCTGTTATTGCCTATTTTTGCCCTAGTGTGGTTTTTGGCCGAATCGGTCCCGGTCAGCTACGCCGCGTTTTACACCATTATTTTGACCGTGGTGGTCAGCTCGTTACGCAAAACCACGCGCATGTCGTTTCGCGACATCTTGGGCGCATTAGAAGACGGTGCCAAACAGTCGCTGTCCGTCATGGCTGCCTGTGCCGTGGTCGGCATCATCATCGGCGTGGTCAGCCTCACCAGCTTTGGCACGGTGATGACCTCATCCATCATGAGCCTGGGCGCGGGGTCGCTGTTTCTGACCCTGTTCTTCACCATGATTGCGTCGATGATTTTGGGCATGGGCCTGCCGTCGATTCCGGCCTACATCATTACCGCCACCATGGCCGCACCGGCCTTGGCCAACTTTGACATTCCCATCCTGGTGGCGCACATGTTTGTGTTCTACTTTGGCCTGTTTGCCAACATCACCCCACCCGTGGCCTTGGCCGCCTTTGCCGGCGCCGGCATTGCCGGTGGCGACCCGATGAAAACGGGCTTTCAAGCCTTGAAGCTGTCGTTGGCTGGCTTTATTGTGCCCTTCTTGTTTGTCTACAACCCCGCCATGTTGATGATAGACGTGACCAACGTGGTGACCACGGCCAAAGAATTCCCGCTGCCGCCCATCGCCGTCATCGTCTCGGTGACGCTGACCTCCATCATCGGCATCATCGCCTTGGGTGCCGCGGTGGAAGGCTATTTCAAAACCAATATGAACCTGCTGTTCCGGGTGATACTGGCCGCGGGCGCGCTGATGCTCATCGTGCCAGAAACCATCACCGACATCATGGGCATGGTGATCGTGGCCAGCATGATTTTCTTAAACTGGCGCAAGGCCAAGAAAGAAGGCCAGCGGCCCACCGCCATGGCTTAAATCCAGGCATGACCACTAAAAACACCGCTCTTAAGCGGTGTTTTTTTCATGCCGACCCGTTAATACCCTAAGGTTAGGCCATCGGGATTACGCGTATCGGAATAGCCATAAAGGCCACCGTCCCGTATTTGAATGGTTTGGGTACGCCCCATGGCGGCCTTGATTTTGACCTCATAGCCCAAGCCTTGTAACAGCTTCACCGTATCCGGGCTCAGCCCTCTTTCTATGCGCAATTCGTCCGGCTGCCATTGATGATGAACACGCGGCGTGGCCGACGCCTCGGCCGGGTTCATGCCAAAATCAATGCTGTTGACCACGGTTTGCAACACCGTGGTGATGATGCGCGCCCCGCCGGGGCTACCCGTCACCAACCAGGGCTGCTGATCTTTAAACACAAACGTGGGCATCATCGACGACAGCGGTCGTTTGTTTGGCTCAATGGCATTGGCGTCACCACCGACCAGCCCAAACGCATTGGCCACGCCAGGCTTGGCAGAAAAATCATCCATTTCATTGTTTAACAATATGCCCGTGCCCGAGGCCACAATGCCGCTGCCAAAATTCAGATTCAGCGTATAGGTCACCCCCACCATATTGCCCTTCTTGTCGACCACCGAATAATGGGTGGTTTGGTCACTTTCATAAGGCTGTGGTCGGCCTGGCTTAATGGCTGTCGATGGCCGAATCTGATTGGGTTTAATGCTGCGATTCAGCTCAGCCGCATAGGCCTTGGCGGTTAAGCCCGTCACCGGCATGGTGACAAAATCAGGATCCCCTAAATACTCGGCACGGTCGGCATAGGCCAACTTCATGCTTTCCGCCAGCAAGCGTATGCTTTCGGCGCTGTTAGCCCCATATTCGGCCATAGGGTAATGAGACAAAATATTCAACATTTGAATCAAATGAATGCCGCCGGAGCTGGGCGGCGGCATGGTGACCACCTCATAACCACGATAGTCACCGCTGATGGGCTGACGGGCCACAACTTGATAATTTTTCAAATCGGCGGCCTGCATCACGCCGCCATGCTGGGCCATTTGTGCCACGATGGCGGCCGCAATAGGCCCCTCATAAAAGGCTTTGCGACCGTCTTTGGCAATCAAGCGTAACGACTTGGCCAAATCGGCCTGAACCAATCGTTCGCCCGCCGGCAAAGGCCGACCGTCTTTAAAGAAAATGGCGGTACTGCTGGGCCAGCGCCCGAGGTTATCTGCTTCTTGGCGCAAAATCTCCGCCAGGGTATCACTCACCACAAAGCCTTGCTCTGCCAGTTTGATGGCTGGCGCCATCACCTGGCGCAAAGACATGCTGCCCCATTGATCTAAGGCGTACACCATGCCCGCAACCGTCCCCGGTACGCCCACGGCCTGATGGCTATACATAGACTGGCCTTCGATCACGTTGTTGGCCTCGTCTAAATACATGTCACGGCTGGCCGCTGCGGGGGCCACTTCACGAAAATCTAAGGCCACATTTTTTTTGCTGTCACTGTCGTGCACCAACATAAAGCCACCGCCACCAATATTGCCGGCGTTGGGCAGTACCACCGCCAGGGCAAAACCCATTGCAACGGCCGCGTCTACCGCATTCCCCCCCTGCTTCAAAATGGCCAAACCGACCTGACTGGCCAAGCCCTGCTCTGAGGCCACCATGCCATTTTGCGCATGGATGGGATGAAAGACGGCCATTTCATAATCATAGCGCTGGCTGGCCGCCTCGGCCGCACTGATCGCCACATCGGGCAATAAAGGGGTACGCGCCAGGGCTGGGCTACTGGCAAATGCCACCAGCACCAGCGCCCATATCAGCGGTCGTTTAAATGTGTTCATCTGTTTCTCCTAAGGTTATTTTATGCCCCAAATGATATTGGGTTAATGTCACCTTAGAGAAGAATGCCCCCTCTCGCAACCCTCGTTAGCCAATACGCCCATTTGTGCGGCGACCGGCTTAAATCGGCCTTTATCTGCCAAAAAAAAAGCCCCTATTTCTGTCATAGGGGCCGTTCGGTGAGGGTGGGCGCAGCTTAGCCCTATGGGTTCAAGAGCTTTTTCAAATCATACAGCGCGGCCAAGGCTTCGCGGGGGCTCAGCTCATCTGGCTGAACCGCGGCGACCGCAGCCTTTAACGCCGCCGCAGCCTCATCCACGGCCACATCGGCATCGTCTTCGTAGGCCGCTTCGTCGCTCAGGCCCTGCCCAAAAATGTCCAGCTGGCGGGCATTTTTATTGGCGTCTTCTTCCAATAAGGTCAGGTACTTTTGCGCGCTGCGGATGACCCGACTCGGCACGCCGGCCAGCTTGGCCACGGCAATCCCATAGCTTTTGCTGGCGGGCCCGGCTTCAATTTGGTGTAAAAACACAATGTCTTGCCCTTGTTCCAGCGCCGCCAGATGGACGTTGGCGGCCAGAGGGAACTGCTCGGGCAGCTTGGTCAACTCAAAATAATGGGTGGCAAACAGGGAGAAACTTTGGTTTTTCTGAATCAGGTGTTCGGCAATCGCATGGGCCAAGGCCAGGCCATCAAAAGTCGACGTGCCGCGGCCCACTTCATCGATGAGCACCAGCGACGCCGGCGTGGCCTGATGCAAAATGTGGGCGGCTTCGGACATTTCCACCATGAACGTGGAGCGGTTGCCCGCCAAATCATCGGAAGCACCAATGCGGGTGAAAATCCGGTCGATGGGCCCTAAGGTACAGCTGTCGGCCGGCACAAACGAACCGGTGTGGGCCAGCAGCGTGATCAAGGCCACCTGGCGCATATAGGTCGATTTACCGCCCATATTCGGGCCGGTAATCATCAGCATTTTGCGCTGGGTGCCCAACTGGCAGTCGTTGGCAATAAAGCGCGTCACCTGGGCCTCGACCACCGGATGACGGCCGCCCTCTATGCTTAATTCGGGGTAGGCAATCATTTTGGGGGCCACATAGTGCTGTTGCGACGCCGTGGCGGCAAAGCTGGACAACACGTCTAGGCTGGCCACGGCCTTGGCCATGCGCTGCAACACCGGCAAATGGGTTTGCAGCTGCGCCAACACCTGATCGTACAAGGTTTTTTCGCGCGCCAGCGCCGCATCCTGCGCCTGCAGGGCCTTGTCTTCAAAGACTTTTAACTCTGGCGTGATGAAGCGTTCGACGTTTTTCAAGGTTTGACGACGCTGATACTCGGCCGGCACTTCGGCCGCCTGCGCCTTGCTGACCTCGATGTAAAAGCCATGAACGCGGTTGTATTCCACTTTTAGGGTCGAGATGCCGGTCCGGGCCTTTTCGGCCGCCTCTAGCTTGAGCAAAAATTCGTCGCCGTTGTTTTGCAAATCACGGCATTCGTCTAATTCGGCGTCAAAACCGTGGTTAATCACCCCGCCTTCACGCAGCACCACGCTGGGCTCGGGCAGGACGGCCGCCTGCAAATAATCGGCCACAACCTGGCCTTGTGGCATCACCTCAAGCAGGGTCTGGAGTAAGCTGCTGTCGCCCTCGGCGGCCACCGGCAAAGCCTGCAAGGCCAAGAGGCTGTCACGCAGCGCCGACAGGTCGCGCGGACGGGCGCTGCCTAGGGCGATGCGGGCGGCAATGCGCTCGATGTCGGCCACCGGCTTTAACGCCGCCTGTAGGCCCTGATACCCAGCCAATAGCGCCGCCACCGCCTGCTGGCGCTGCTGAATGTGGGCGTGGCTGCACAAAGGATGGTGTAACCACATGGCCAAGAGGCGGCTGCCCATGTGGGTGGCGCACTGGTCTAGGGTCGAGAACAGCGTTGGTGCTGCCTTGCCGCTAATCGTCACCGTCAGCTCTAGGTTACGGCGGGTGGCCGCGTCCAGCTGAATGTAGTCGGCGTCGCTTTCCAACACCAGCGCTTCTAGATGCGGGGGAATGTGGGACTGGGTCAGCTGAATGTAGTTGAGCAAGGCCCCAGCCGCACCGATGGCGATGCCGTGTTCTTCGGGGTTAAGGCCAAAGCCCAGCAGGTCTTGGCTGCCAAAATGGCGGGTGAGCAAATTCATGGCCGAATCAACGTCAAACTGCCAGGCGTTGATTTTGGTGATGGCCTGCTCATAAGCGCCGTGTAGGCCCAAAGAAGTCTTGTGGGCACACAGGATTTCCGCCGGATGCAGCCGCTCTAGCTCGTGGGCCAAATCGTCGGCCGCAATGATTTTGGTTTTGAACTCCCCGCTTTCCAGCGAGGCCCAGGCCAGGCCCAGCTGTTTTTTCAGCGGCAAGATGGCCAACACCCGGTTGGTGGTTTTGTCTTCTAATAAAGCACTGTCGGTGAGGGTGCCCGGGGTGATGATGCGCACCACCTTACGCTCGACCGGCCCCTTGCCTAGGCCCACCTCACCCACTTGTTCGCAAATGGCGATGCTTTTGCCAAATTTCACCAGCCGCGCCAAATACTGTTCGGCCGCGTGATAGGGCACGCCGGCCATTTTAATCGGCTCGCCGTTGGCGTTGCCGCGGGCCGTTAAGGTGATGTCTAACAGCTTGGCCGCCTCGACCGCATCGTCAAAAAACAGCTCATAAAAATCCCCCATACGATAAAACAGCAGCTTGTCTTGGTGATCGGCTTTAATGCTTAAAAATTGCGCAATCATCGGCGTATGGGTGGGCTTTTGGGTCATGGAACCGCTTTCAAAAAAGGCAAACAAAGCCTTATTCTACCGAAGAAGCAGGCTTCTGCCTAACGGCAAACCCGGCTGAGGCAAAAAATAAAGGCATAAAGCCATCGATTGATGTATTTATGCCTTTGGTTTATTTCGTGCTGCGCGCTCACATGACTTTACCGTGGGCATCCGGCCCAATCGGTTCCGGCACCGGCTCGCCCAGCTGCGCCAGCAGGCTGATTTCTATGCTGCGGCAAATGCTGTCTAAGGCCAGCGCATTCGGTTTGTCGGCAAACGGGTTGCTGATTTCATCGCCTAGGGCATCCAGACCCAAAAACGCATAGGCCATGAAGCTGACCACGATGGGGCTCATCCAGCCCACGGTGCTGACCAGGCCAAACGGCAATAGGTAACAATAAACGTGGACGGTACGGTGCAGTAATAATAAATAGGCAAAGGGGATGGGGGTTGAGCGTATCCGCTCGCAGCTGCCCAGAATGTGGCTCAGCTCGTTGATTAAGCCTTCGACGCTGGCCATTAACGGCGCGCCTAGGCCTTGTTCGCTGTGCAAGGTGTAAAACGCCTGGCCAATGAAGGTCAACACCTGATTGGGCCGATGGGGGCTGGCCATGACGACGGCCAAGGTGTCGGCGTCCAAGAAGCGCGCCAAGTCGGCACGCGGGTCGGTGCCGCGCAGCTGATGGCGTAGGGCGTGGGCAAAGGCCAACAGCAAATACAGCCGCCGTTGGGTGGCCTCAGGCGGCTCATTGGCCCCAAACACGATCGCCTGGCGCGCCAAAGAACGGCAGGTAATCAAACAGCTGCCCCAGTGGGTGCGCGCCTCCCAAAACCGGTTGTAGCTGACGGTGTTGCGAAACGACAAAAATATCCCCACCACCAGGCCAATAATCGCAAACGGGGTAATCGTCATGTCCAAGAAAGACCAACCCAGGCTGAGGTAGAGCACGCACACCAACACGGCCAGGGCATCAATGCACACTACCCGCTTGACAATACGCGGCACGATGGAGCCTTGTAAAGTGGTCCACAACGACCAAAATGACGGCGCGTTTTCAAACACGATCATGAAGCGCATTCCTAGAGTAAGGTCGGCCATCCTCATGACAAGCAGGGGGACCAAACCGATGATTCTACCTTTTTTTACAAATGAAACCAGTTTTTTAAACAAGGAACTAGAGATCACCACCGTCATGGCCCCACTGAAGCAACATGCCGCCTAGATGCCCGAGCCTGCGTCGCGATGGCCAATAGAGGCCTGCCTTCATGAAAAAACCGCTAAAGGCCAATGCCTTTAGCGGTTTTTTGTAGGCCATGGGCTTACAGGCTCAACATCCGTTCCACGTCGGCCACGCATTCGTGGAAGCCGCAGTGTTCATAATGGTCGAAAATGGCCGCGACGATTTCGTCCGGGTCGTCGATGATTTGGATGAGCGACATGTCGTTTTCGCCGATTAAGCCTTTGCCGGCCAGCTGCGCCGTCATCCATTCCACCAGCCCAGTCCAAAACTCACGGCCACACAAAATCAGCGGGATCTCGCGCGCCTTACCGGTTTGCACCAGGGTCAGGCTTTCAAACAGCTCGTCTAAGGTGCCAAAACCGCCCGGCATCACCACGTAGGCAATGGCGTGTTTCACAAACATCACCTTACGCGGAAAAAAGTGCTGGAATTTCACCGATAAATCTTGATAGTCATTGGGCTTTTGCTCATGAGGCAGTACAATGTTCAAACCTACCGACGGGCTTTTGCCATAGAAGGCGCCTTTGTTGGCGGCCTCCATAATGCCTGGCCCACCGCCGGATAGGACGCTAAAGCCTGCATCGGAAAGCGACCGCGCCAGCACTTCTGTGCGCTGGTACATGGGGTCTTCTGGCGCAATGCGGGCGCTGCCAAAAATACTGACCGCCGGCTGGATGGCGCGCAACTCTTCGCCCGCCTCCACAAACTCGGAAATGATTTGTAACACGTGCCACGACTCACGCGATCTGATGCTTTGCAAACGATCGTCGGACAGCATGGGATGGGGTAATTTATTGAATAAGCTCATTTATGGCCCTTAATGACGAGCATGGTCACAACGCACGTGTCACACACCCTAATAACTCAGTCGGCTGATGGTCTACCGCACGCCAACCGACGTACGAAAATGACGAAATTCATGAAAACACTACTTTTAGTTGATGGTTCATCTTACCTTTATCGCGCTTTTCATGCCATGCCCGATTTACGCAGCCCAGAAGGCATGCCCACCGGGGCTTTATACGGCGTGTTAAACATGTTGCGCCGCCTCCAACAGGACGTGCCACACGACTACGCCGCCTGTATTTTTGACGCCAAAGGCAAAACCTTCCGCAACGATATGTATCCTGAGTATAAGGCCAATCGCCCGCCCATGCCAGACGACTTACGCCTACAGGTAGACGCCGTGCATGAGCTGGTGGCGCGCATGGGCTGGCCGATTATTGTCTTGCCCGGCGTCGAGGCCGACGACGTGATCGGCACCTTGGCCTGCCAGGCCGACCAAGCGGGCTTTAAAGTGGTGATTTCCACCGGCGACAAAGACATGGCCCAGCTGGTGACCGACAACGTGACCATCGTCAACACCATGACCAATGAAACCTTTGACGAAGCTGGCGTGGTGGCAAAGTTTGGGGTCAAACCCAACCGCATCATCGACTATTTAACCCTGATTGGTGACAAGGTCGACAACGTCCCTGGCGTGGACAAATGCGGCCCCAAAACCGCCCTCAAATGGCTAGAAGCCTATGACAGCCTCGACGGCGTCATGGCCCATGCCGACGAAATCAAAGGCAAGGTGGGCGAACACCTACAAACGGCCTTAAGCTATTTGCCCCTGTCGTATGAGCTCATCACGATTAAGTGTGACGTGCCGCTCACCGAGACCCTGCCTCAGGGCTGGGACGATCTGGCCCCGACCGAGCCGCAGTGGCACCACCTGGTGGAAGACTACAAAACCTTTGGCTTTCGCACCTGGCTCAAAGAAGCCGAGAAAAAAGTGGCCAAGCCGGCCGGCAAGCCCAACCAAACCGCCGACATGTTTGGTGACGACGATGAGCCACCGCACGACAGCGTGGCCGATGCAGCCCCAAGCAGCCCGGCCTACGAGCCGCCAGCCCCAGTTGACCTACACTATGCCGCCATCACCACCGAAGCCGAACTGGCGGCGCTGTGCGCCCAGCTAGACACGGTGCAGGAAATCGGCTTTGACACCGAAACCTCTAGCCTCAACACCCAAGAAGCACAGCTCATCGGCATGAGCATAGCCACGGCCCCCGGCGTGTCGGTGTACATCCCCCTCGGTCACAGCATGACGGCTGTCCCCGACCAGCTGCCGCTGGCATCGACGCTGGCCACGCTCAAGCCTTATTTAGAAAACCCCAAGCTGGGCAAAATTGGCCAAAACCTCAAGTATGACCAGCACATACTGGCCAACTA
>JAGNPU010000048.1 GCA_017989485.1 Neisseriaceae bacterium | reverse complement strand
GCAATCCAATTCACATAAGGCACGACAAAGTCGTTGTCATTGAGGTCATGGGTAATCCACACCAGGCCACACACCAAGGCTGCGGCGGTAGGACTAGGAATGCCGATAAACCAACGCTTGTCGGTTTTGCCCACCATGGTGTTAAACAAGGCCAGGCGCATGGCGGCGCAGGCACAGTAAATAAACGCCACGGCCCAACCCAGCTTACCAAAATGCTGTAGCTGCCACTCGTAAGCGATCAGGGCGGGGGCCACGCCGAAGCTGACCATGTCGGCCAGGCTGTCAAACTCGGCCCCAAAATCACTTTGGCTGTGGGTCATCCGCGCCACACGGCCATCCATGCCATCCAAAATCATCGACAAAAACACGGCGATGGCGGCCACTTCAAAATGTCCATTCATCGCCTGCACAATGCCATAAAAACCGGAAAACAGCGCGGCCAGGGTGAATGAGTTAGGCAATAGGTAAATGCCGGATTTAATAAAACTTTTTTGAGACGTCATAGGCACCTCTTTTTTTGGCTCTGTCATGCTGCCAAATCCCTTTCTTGTTTGATTGGGGGTGATGCGTCACATCAACGCAGTTTAGACACGTCTGGCTGAACTTAAATCAGCTTAAGGCCAACCGTGTCGGCGGGGGGAGGCTTTATGTCGGCGACAAATTAAGACAACCGCTTAAAGCTGACCCACCCAGTTAAAGGATTCAATTATAGCCTGAACGCCCTCGTTTGCGGCGGTTTTTTCTATTTATCCCCCTATCACCCCGCGTCATGCCGGGACAAAAACACTCGGTCGGACGTCGCCAAACGCCGAGCATGGCCTTTAACCCCACTTTTTTTCACAAAAGCAGGCGGGCACATCTTTACTTTTTTTGCCGATAAGGTTACAACAGAAGCAGAGGCTTTTAACGCACTATAATTTATCAAAGACATTTATTTGGCATAGAGGAGTAATACAGTGAAAGTAGGATTTGTTGGTTGGCGCGGTATGGTGGGTTCGGTATTGATGCAACGCATGCAGCAGGAGCTGGATTTTAACCACATCACAGAGCCAGTCTTTTTCACCACGTCCAATGTGGGTGGCCAGGCCCCCGACATTGGCAAAGACGTGCCCCCGCTGAAAGATGCCAGCAATATTCAAGAACTGGCCCAAATGGACATCATCGTCACCTGTCAGGGCGGCGACTACACCACCAGCGTGTTCCAACCCTTACGCGACAGCGGCTGGACCGGCTATTGGATTGATGCGGCTTCTAGCCTGCGCATGGCCGACGACGCCTTAATCATTCTAGACCCGGTCAACCGCGACGTGATCGACGCAGGCTTGGCCAACGGCGTGAAAAACTACGTCGGCGGCAACTGCACCGTGTCCTTGATGTTGATGGCCTTGGGTGGCCTATTCCAAAACAACCTGGTCGAGTGGGCCAGCTCTATGACCTACCAAGCGGCCTCAGGCGCCGGTGCCAAAAACATGCGTGAGCTCATTGCCGGCATGGGCGCCATCGAAGCCGAAGTGGCCACTGAATTGGCCGACCCGGCCAGCGCCATTTTGGACATCGACCGCAAGGTGTCGGACTTCCTGCGCAGCGACCGCTTCCCTGACGCCAACTTTGGCGTGCCTTTGGCCGGCAGCTTAATCCCCTGGATTGACGCCGACTTGGGCAACGGCCAGTCGAAAGAAGAATGGAAGGGCGACGTGGAGACCAACAAAATATTGGGCGCCGATCGCAAAACCGTGATTGACGGCCTGTGCGTGCGCGTGGGCGCCATGCGCTGTCACAGCCAGGCGATCACCTTGAAACTGAAAAAAGACCTGCCGCTGGCTGAAATCGAGGCCCTTTTGGCCGGGGCCAACGACTGGGTCAAAGTCGTGCCCAACACCAAAGAAGCCTCAATGGCCGAGCTGTCTCCTGCCGCCGTCACCGGCACCCTATCGGTACCGGTAGGCCGTTTGCGCAAGCTGGCCATGGGCGGTGAATACCTCAGTGCCTTCACCGTGGGTGACCAACTGCTTTGGGGCGCGGCCGAACCGCTGCGCCGCATGCTGCGCATTATCTTGGCCAAATAGGCCATAGCCAATATGCAACCAACGCCACCGACATTCAGGTGGCGTTTTTTTGCCTGCGCCTATTGCGGGGTGCAAACCATGATTGACGTCTGGGCACCACGCTGTGACCTGGGTCAAGCATAGGGGGCCCACGCGACCCAAAAATCAAACCATGGTTTTTTATCGTTTACAGAACATTTTTTCACCTTAGACCCAGATTGACACACACAACAAGCCTAAAAAACTGACAGTTTCGGCCAGCAAAGTTACAATGCCTCATTTACTGAGCATGTCTGCCGACTGGGCGGGCGCTTTCCGACCGTTATGATCGAGGTATCTGTGTTAGAAAAATTAAAAATATCACTCCAATATTTAGTGCCCCAACAGGGCCTGACCCGTTTTGCTGGCTGGGTGGCCACCCAAGAAGCCGGCGCCGTGACGCGCTGGATCATCAATACCTTTATTAAGGTTTATAAAGTAGACATGAGCGAGGCCGTGCAAGAACACGTCGCCGACTACACCAGCTTCAACCAGTTTTTCACCCGCGCCTTAAAGCCCAGCGTTCGGCCCATCGCCCCCGGCGACCACGTCTTGGTGCAACCCGCCGACGGCGCCATCAGCCAGCTTGGCCCCATAGACGCCGACCGCATCATGCAGGCCAAAGGCCACGATTACACCTTAGAGGCGCTGGTGGCCGCTGACAAAGAGATGACGGCGCTGTTTCACAACGGCCTATTCATCACCACCTATTTGTCGCCCAAAGACTACCACCGCGTCCACATGCCCTGTGACGGGGTGTTAAAAGAAATGCTATACGTCCCTGGCGACCTGTTCTCGGTGAATCCGCTGACCGCCCAAAACGTGCCCAATCTGTTTGCCCGTAACGAACGGGTGATTTGCCTGTTCGACACCCCGTTTGGCCCTATGGCCCAAATTCTGGTGGGCGCCACCATCGTCGGCAGCATCGCAACCGCGTGGGCCGGCACAATTAACCCAACGCGCATGGGTGTGTTACAGCGCTGGACCTACCCTGTCGACGGCGAACACGCCGTGATCTTGAGCAAGGGCGAAGAAATGGGCCACTTCCAGCTGGGCTCGACGGTGATTAATCTGTTTACCGAAGGCAGCGTGTCGTTTGACCCAACCTTGGGGCCACAAGGCCTGACCCGCATGGGCGAAACATTGGCCACGGCCAACTAGGCCTGTCGCCGCAACCAACGCCACCGCGCTGGTTGCGGCAATGAGATCAGCGACTCAAAGACCACGACGGTCAAAAAGGCACCACATAGCCTTTGTATTCACCGCTTATAACTCCTATAATTACAGCCATACCCCTCAAACCAAGAAGGAAACTGTGTGCATTCTTTAGCGCAAACACAAGCCATACTCGACGACGCAGAGCTGCTTTTTGACGAAGCCACCTGCCAACAGGCCTTAGACAACATGGCCCAAGCCATCACCGCCAGCCTCGGTGACAAATACCCTTTGGTCTTGCCCGTCATGGGCGGCGCCGTGGTGTTCACCGGCCAACTGTTGCCCAAGCTCGCCTTCCCCCTCGATTTTGACTACGTGCACGTGTCTCGCTACGGCGACAAGCTGTCCGGTGGCAACTTTAACTGGACCCGCTTTCCCAAAGAAGGCTTTGAAGGCCGTCACGTATTGATCTTGGACGACATTCTGGACGAAGGCCACACCATGGTGGCGATCAAGGAAAAAGTGTTGGCCATGGGCGCGCTGTCCTGCCACTGCGCCGTTTTTGCCAACAAGCTATTGCCGCAAGACAAGCCGATGCAGGCCGATTTTGTCGGCCTAGACGTGCCCAATCGCTACGTTTTCGGCTACGGCATGGACGTCAGCGGCTCTTGGCGTAACCTGCCCGCCATTTACGCCCTCAAAACGCCTCAGGCTTAACGCCACTTGACAGCGTCGTAGATAAGGTAAATGCTTAGACTCAGGCATTTACCTTTTTTATGTCTTACCCACCTCGCTTTTTTAAAAGACCCTTACTATGATTGGCTTGCTCATTGTCACCCACGAATCGCTGGGTTCGGCATTCAACCACTTGGCCACGCATTTTTTCCCCGCGTTGCCTGGCAACGTGCGCATTTTAAACGTTGAAAAAACCGATGAACCCGAAGCGGTTCACGCCAAGATTTCAACCCTGCTCGGCCAGCTCAACTTTGGCTACGGCGTGTTGATTTTAACCGATATTTTTGGTGCCACCCCCTGTAACGTGGCCAACAAGTTCATCCTCAACCAAGACACCGCCATGCTCACCGGCCTCAATGCGCCGATGATCGTCAAGGCGATACAGTACGCGTCTTTGAGCACCGACTTACAAGCATTATTACAAGATGTCAAAACGGCGGCCATCGCCGGCATCATCGACATCACCCACAAGGACACCTGGTAACCGCCCATGATTAGCCAAGCATTTGAAATCATCAACAAACTGGGCCTACACGCCCGCGCCTCCAGCAAGTTCACCCAAATCGCCAGCGGGTTTAAAAGTGAGATCTGGGTGACCCGCAACGAGCGCCGCGTCAACGGCAAAAGCATTATGGGCCTGATGATGTTGGCCGCCGCCAAAGGCAGCGTCATCACCATCGACGCCGACGGTCAGGACGAAACAGAAGCCATTGCTGCCCTTGGGCAGTTGATCAACAACCGATTCGACGAAAGCGAATAAACATGAGCCTCGTTTTACATGGAGTTCCCATAGGCCATGGCATCGCCATCGGCCGCGCGCACTTAGTGCGTCAAAGCATGGAAGACGTGATTTATTCGCCCATAGAGGCGCATCAAATCGATGCCGAAATCCAACGCTTTGAGCTCGCCATTAAAGCGACCCGCAAGCAAATGGAACAGTTGCGCAACAACATTCCCGAAAACGCCCCTACCGAGCTGGGCGCGTTTATTTCCTTGCACCTCATGCTGTTGACCGACATCACCATTGCCCACGAGCCCACCGACATCATCAAAAGCCGCATGGTCAACGCCGAGTGGGCGCTCAAACAGCAGGTCGACATCCTCAGCCAGCAGTTTGACGCCATCGACGACACCTATTTGCGCGAACGCAAGCAGGATATGTTGCAAGTGGTTGAACGGGTGTTTAAAAATCTGGCCGGCCAAAGCACCGACCTGGGCATTTCCGACGACTTATTCGACGACACCATTTTGGTGGCCCATGACTTGTCCCCAGCCGACACCATTTTCTTTAAAGACCAGCGCATTGCCGCCTTCGTCACCGACATGGGGGGGCCCACCAGCCACACCGCCATTTTGGGGCGCAATCTTGAACTGCCGTCGGTTTTGGCCTTACACAATAGCCGAGAGCTCATTCACGAAGACGACTGGGTCATCGTCGACGGCATCGACGGCGTGGTCATCGTGCAACCAGAAGAACAAATCCTGGTCGAATACCGCCGTCGTGCCCGAGAACACAAGGCCCAGCGCAAAGAGTTAGACAAAATTAAGCGCGCCAGCGCCACCACCCAAGACGGCACCCGGGTGAAGCTGCTGACCAATATTGAGTCGGCCGACGACATCAAAAACGTGACCAAGTCCACCGCCGATGGCGTGGGCCTGTTCCGCACCGAGTTTCTCTACCTCAACCGCGACAGCTTGCCCACGGAAGAGGAGCAGTATGAGGTCTACAGCCAAATCCTGAAAAAGCTCAAGGGCAAACCGGTGACCATGCGCACCATCGACCTGGGCGTGGACAAAAACCCACGCTGGTTTGGCCACAGCGAGGCCTTAAACCCGGCCCTAGGCGTCACCGGCATCCGTTTATGCCTGGCCGAGCCGCTGATGTTCAAAACCCAGCTGCGCGCGCTCATCCGTGCCAGCGCCCACGGCGACCTACACATTATGCTGCCGATGATTTCCTCGGTGACCGAGGTCAATCAGGCGCTGGCCCACATCAATGCGGTCAAGCAGCAGCTGCGCGAAGAAGGCCTGGCCTTTAACGCCGACCTGCCCATCGGCGCCATGATTGAAATCCCCTCGGCGGCCCTGACCGTGGCCAGCATTTTGAAGAAAGTCGATTTCATTTCGATAGGCACCAACGACCTCATCCAATACACCCTGGCCGTCGACCGTGGCGACGAGGCGGTGAGCTATTTATACGAGCCCGCCCACCCCGCCGTCTTGCGTTTGCTTAGCCACGTGATTCGCACCGCCAACCGCATGAACAAGCCCGTCGCCCTGTGTGGTGAAATGGCCGGCGACGCCAAGCTGACCCGCCTATTATTGGGCATGGGCCTACGCCGCTTCTCCATGCACCCCACCCACATTTTGCCGATTAAGCAAATCATTCGCGACGTCGAGCTCGACACCATAGAACCGAGCGTGCTGCGCATTTTGCGCAACGAAGACCCTGACCGGATTGAGGAATTGTTGAAAAAGCTAAATGAGTTAACCATGACCAAAGCCGCCCTAGAGGACAAATAGGCCTAAGGCCATAAGGAGCCCACATGACGACCGCCACCCTCCACTATATTTACGATCCGTTTTGCGGCTGGTGCTACGCCGCCGCCCCCTTGGTTGAGGCGGCCGCAGGCCTGCCCGGCCTGAGCGTGGCCCTACACGGCGGCGGCATGCTGGCCGGCGCCCATAAAAAACAGATCGACCCAAACTGGCGTGACTACGTCACGCCCCACGACCAGCGCATTGCCCAGGCATCCGGCCAGGCCTTTGGCGTCGCCTATACAGATCATTTGCTGCGCGACCTGAGCTACGTCATGGACTCGGCCCAGCCCATTGCCGCCATACTGGCCGCAGACACCCTCGGCGGCCAGGGCTTGGCCATGTTGCATCGCCTGCAGGTCGCCCACTATCAGGAAGGCCAACGCATCAGCGACACGCCGGTATTGACCCAGCTGGCCGTTGGCCTAGGGCATAATGAAACGGCCTTTGCCCAAGCCCTGGCCGATGCCCAAGGCCCCAACACCGACGCCCACATCAACGCCACCCGCACCTTACTGCATCAGGTAGGCGGCCAAGGCTTCCCCACCATGGCGCTGGCACGCGACAATAGCCCGTGGCAGGTTTTGCCCTCAAGCCCCTACTTGGGCAAGGTCGATGACTGGCTGACGTTTTTGTGCCAGCAACTGGCCTAAGCCCGGCGCAAACGGCTGTGGATAAGATAAGGCTGTGCATGTATTCACGCCATGGCTTGTTTATGGCCCTGCTGCCGTAGCCTGGGTCGCGACCCACGGGGGTTGGCCTTGGTGATGGGGCTTCGTGGGTCCGCGACGCTTGGCCCACGCTACAGCATGTTGGCCGTCACCAAACCATGGTTTCCTACCTCTTACCACAAACCCCTGTGGATAAGATAAGCGGTGGATAACCTCACCCGCCCACAAAAAAAGCACGCCTCAGCGTGCTTTTGGCCAGAAAAACTAGGCCGCATCCCAATGATCAATATACAACTGCAGCTCTAACTGATTGCGCCACTCGTTGGCAATCGGCCGATACACGGCGCGCATGCGGCTGGGCAGGTCGACCATGCAGTTAAACATCATCGCCTCAAACACCACGCCACCGCGGCTGAGGCCCACTTTTTTATGGCCTCGGCCCACCACTCGCTGCCAGGCCACCTCAAACTCATCCACAAACAGCGGGGCGGCAAAGCCCTGACCCCAAACCTGTTGCGACAGCATTTCGGTATTCGCCAGGGTCAATTCCGTCGCCGGCAGGCTGCCGTCGGTGAGCATGATGCGGTTTAACTGCTCCGGCGTCATCAGTTCGCGCACGCAGGCTTCAAAAGCCTGCTGAAAGCGGCTTAAGTTACTGCTTAAAATACTCAGGCCGGCGGCCATGGCGTGGCCGCCAAACTTCAAAATCAAATCCGGATGCCGCTTCGACACCAGGTCTAAGGCATCGCGCATGTGCAGGCCCTCGATCGAGCGGCCAGAGCCACGAATTTCGGTGTCGCTGGCGCCGGCGAACACGATCGTGGGCCGATGGAAGCGCTCTTTCAAGCGCGAGGCCACAATCCCCACCACGCCCTGATGCCAATCGTCTTGGTATTGCACCACGGTATAGCGTTCTGCCGACAGCGTTTCGGGCAGGTTCGCCAAGGCCTCTTCGCTCATGCCCTGCTCTATGCTGCGTCGCTCTTTATTTAAAGCATCCAGCTGCTCGGCCAGGTGATTGGCCTCGTTCACATCGGTGCTCAACAGGCAGCGTATGCCCACGCTCATGTCGTCTAACCGCCCGGCCGCATTGATGCGCGGCCCGATGGCAAAGCCCATGTCAAACGGGGTGGCCTTACGCGCATCGCGTTTGGCCACCAGAAACAGCGCCGTGATGCCGGGACAGGTTTTGTTGGCGCGCATGCGCTTTAAGCCCTGGGCCACCAAAATTCGGTTATTGTGGTCTAAGGCCACCACGTCGGCCACCGTGCCTAAGGCCACCAGGTCTAAATAGGCCCCAAGATTAGGGGCCGGACGGGCCTCGGTAAACAGGCCTTGTGTCCGCATGTGGGCCCGCAGCGCCATCAACACATAAAACATCACCCCCACGCCCGCCAGCGACTTGCTCGGAAAAGCACAGCCAGGCTGGTTGGGATTGACGATGAGGCAGTCGGGCAAGGTGTCCGCCGGCAGGTGATGGTCGGTGACCAACACCTCTATGCCCAAGGCCTTGGCGTGGGCCACGCCGGCCAGGCTGGCAATGCCGTTGTCGACGGTCAAAATAATTTTGGCCGGCGTCAAGGCCACCATGTCAACGACCTCTGGGGTCAGGCCGTAGCCGTTCTCAAACCGGTTCGGCACCAAAAAATCCACCACCGCCCCCATCGCGGCCAGCCCCTTTAGGCCGACGGCACAAGCCGTCGCGCCGTCGGCGTCGTAGTCGGCCACAATCATCATCGGCTCTTGGGCGGCAATGGCGGCGGCAAGGCGCGCACTCATTAAATCAATGTTTTTCAACAGCTGATAGTGGTGTAGCCTGCCTAAATCCTCTTGCAGTTCGGCCACGTCCTGCACCGCGCGGGCGGCGCACAAACGCGCCAACAAAGGGGTGATGCCGGCATGGGTGAGCTGTTGGTACACGCCCTCATCCACGGTTCTGATGGCAATTTCTGTTTTCAAAGCAC
>JAGNPU010000329.1 GCA_017989485.1 Neisseriaceae bacterium | reverse complement strand
ATTGGGCTTGACCACGTCTTTGAGCGCCAGGCAGCCAATGACGCGCTCGCCGACCGCCACCACCAAAGGCGTGGCGCCTTCTGAAGCAATAAACGCAACCTGTTTTTGCACCGCACTGGGAAACTCACCCCCCATCGCCTCAACATAGGCTTTAATTGCCTGAGCCGCCCCTTTTCGAATCACCAAGGTTTCGCCCTCACTGCTGACGTCGACGCCACTCATTCGGGTTTGGGCGGTAAAGGGCACCGCCGTTAAGTTGGGCCACTGCTGGCTTAAAGCCTCGGGGCCAAGCTCAGGCTGTTTGATTTGCGCCAGCGCGACTATGCTGCGCCCTTCCGGCGTGTCGTCGGCCTGAGACGCCAACCAGGCCTGCTGGGCAAAATCCGCGGGCCGGATGCCGACTGCGGGGTAAAACGCACTGGCCTGTCGGTTACCAAAGGTAATGGTGCCGGTTTTGTCCAACAGCAAAACGTCGATGTTGCCGGCGGTTTCCACCGCCCGTCCCGACTTGGCCACCACATTTTTGGCCATCATGCGGCTCATGCCGGCCACCCCAATGGCCGACAGCAGGCCACCGATGGTGGTGGGAATCAAACACACCAGCAGCGCAATCAGGGACACGATGGCCAAAGGCTGCGCCGCCTCCCCGGCGTTGGCCGCAAACAAAGAGAACGGCAACAGCGTGGCCACCACGATTAAAAAAATCACGGTCAGCGTCACCAGCACTATGGTCAATGCCACTTCGTTAGGGGTTTTTTGACGCTTAGCCCCTTCAACCATGCCGATCATCTGGTCAACAAATGATTCACCCGGATTGGCGTTGACGCGTATTTTCAACCAATCAGACACCAGTCGTGTGCCCCCGGTCACCGAACAAAAGTCGCTGCCGGCGGCGCGAATCACCGGCGCTGACTCGCCGGTAATGGCGGATTCATCGACCGACGCCACCCCCTCAATCACCTCGCCATCCATAGGCACCAGCTCACCGGCAGCCACATACACCACGTCATCTAGACGCAAGGTGCTGGACACCACCGTTTCTCGCTGTTCCTGACCGTTATGCTGCGTGATGCGGCAGGCTGAGACCGTCTGCTTCAACGCTTTTAATGACGCGGCCTGGGCCTTGCTTTTACCCTCGGCATAGGCCTCGGCAAAATTGGCAAACAACAGGGTAAACCATAGCCATAAGGTCAGTGCCACCACGAAACCCACGTTATCTGCCCCCTGCCATACGGCTTGAAGCGCTAAAAAAGTACTGAATAAGCTGCCCACATACACCACAAACATCACCGGGTTGCGTGACTGTGCCCGTGGGTCCAGCTTAAAGAAGGCATCTTTACATAATTGGGTGACTGCCGCCCTCGATAGGGCGTTCTGCTTTTGCGTTACCATAGGAATGAGTCCTCTTAATCCATCAATTGCACATGTTCAATCACCGGGCCCAATACGAGGGCGGGTAAATACGTCAACGCCCCAACCAAGACGATGACGCCCAGCAGCAGGACAATAAACAAGGGGCCATGCGTCGGCAACGAAGCTGCGCTATGGGTGCGTTTTTTCTGTGCCAACCCACCGGCAACGGCCAAGACCGCCACGATGACGCCAAAACGACCTAGGAACATGGCCGTGGCCAAAGCATAGTTATAAAACGGGGTGTTCGCGCCCAGGCCGGCAAAAGCACTGCCGTTATTGTTCGCCGCCGAGGTAAAGGCATACAGGATTTGGCTAAAGCCGTGGGCGCCAGGATTGCTCACCCCGCTCTGCCCCACAGCGGTCACGCTGGCAATGGCCGTGCCCAATAACACCAGGCAAGGCACGGTTAACAGCGCCAAAGACACGGCCTTCATTTCGCCCGCCTCAATTTTCTTGCCTAAGTATTCAGGGCTACGGCCTATCATCAGGCCGGCGATAAACACGGTTAAAATCACCAGCAGCAGCATGCCGTACAGGCCGGAACCCACGCCCCCAAAAACGATTTCACCGGTTTGCATCAACACCATGGGCACAAGGCCACTGAGCGGCATCAGCGAATCATGCATATTATTGACCGCACCGCAGGAGGCTGCCGTGGTCACGGCGGTAAACAGAGCCGAGGCCACAATCCCAAAGCGGGTTTCCTTGCCTTCCATATTGCCCCCGGCCTGCAAGCCTGGCTGCACAGTGCTGTCGATGGCGGAACCAAACAGGGGGTTGGCCTGTTGCTCAAAGTAAAAAATCACCATCACCAGCAGCACAAACAGCGTCGTCATGGTGGCAAAAATCGCCCAGCCTTGACGGGTATCGCCGACCATACGGCCAAAGCAAAAGCACAGGGCCACCGGAATCAATAAAATCAGGCTGATCTGCACAAAATTGCTTAAGGCCGTCGGATTGGCAAAGGGATGAGCCGAATTGGCATTAAAAAAGCCACCGCCGTTGGTGCCCAATAGCTTAATGGCCTCTTGTGAGGCATTCGGCCCCATAGGCAATATCTGCGCCATGCCGTCTAAGCCCGCACTGGGCACATAGCCTGAAAAATTTTGAATCACCCCTTGGCCGACAAAAAACAGCGCCGCCACAAACGCCATCGGCAACAACACCCAAACGCTGATGCGCACCATATCGACCCAAAAATTGCCCACGCCTTTGCCTTCGTGGCTGCTCAGGCCACGGATGAGGGCAAACACCACCGCAATGCCGGTGGCGGCGGATAAAAAATTCTGCACCGCCAGGCCCAACATTTGGGTGAGGTAACTCATGCTGGTCTCACCCGCATAGCCTTGCCAGTTGGTATTGGTGACAAAGCTCACGGCCGTATTCACCGCCGAATCAAAGCTGGGGGCGAGGATGGCTTCTGGGTTAAGCCCCAAATGGCCTTGCAACAGCTGCAGGCCCAATAAAAACACC
>JAGNPU010000047.1 GCA_017989485.1 Neisseriaceae bacterium | reverse complement strand
TTCTCATTCTGTGTCTGTATATTGCGGCCCTATTTGGCATCAGCGCCTACGCCAGCCGCTTGGCCAAAGGCAGTGCTTCGGCCTTCTTATTGGCCGGTCGCCAAATGACCACGCCGCTGATCGCGGTGAGCGTGGCCGGACTGGCCGTCGGCGCAGCCTCCACCGTGGGCGTGGCCGAAAGTGCCTACAACAATGGCCTGTCTGCCGGCTGGTATAACGCCGCCTGGGCCGCTGGCGCACTGGCCATGGGCATGGTGGCGGCAGAGAAATACCGCCGCCTCAACGTCAGCTCCCTGCCAGAACTGTTTGAACGCTATTTTGGCAAAAGCAGCCGCCTCATCAGTGCGGTGGCGATTTTAATCGTGTTGATGATGATTGCCTCCCTTCAGTATCTGGCCGGCGGCGCCATTTTGTCGACGCTGTTGCCTGAGTTTTTCACCTTTAAATCCGGCATGATGGTCAGCGCCGTGGTGTTTATCGGCATTGCCCTCATCGGCGGCCTTTGGTCTAGCGGCCTGTCCAATATTCTCAGCGTGGCGCTGATTTATTTCGGCATCATCGCCGCCACCATTTTGGCCGTCACCAACGCCGGTGGCTTTGGCCAGATTGCCAGCCAGCTGCCGCCAGGCGATCACTGGTTCTCGCTGAAAGGCACCTTGCCTTTGGCCACCCTCATCGGCTGGTTTGTGGTGATGATGACCCAGGCCATCAGCGGCCAGGGCACGGTGCAAATTGCCTGCAGCGCGAAAGACACCGCCACGGCCAAAAAAGGCTATATCTGGGGCGCGGCGCTGATTTTTCCCATCGGCTTTTTCTGTGCGGTATTGGGCATCGTCGCCAAGGTGCAGTTTCCTGACCTCATGCCCACGCTGGCCCTGCCCCACATCATCATGTCGTTGCCGCCGTTGATTGCCGGCATCGTGCTGTCTGCCCTTTGGGCGGCCGACGTGTCGACGGCCTGCACCATTTTAATGGGCTCAAGCACGCTGTTTACCCGTGACATCTACCAAAACATGATCGCGCCGAATGCCAGCGAGCGACGCCTTAATCTGGTGAGCCGCCTGTCCGTGGCCGTCATCGGCGTCGTCACGCTGCTGCTGGCCTTCCAAGCCTCAGAAATCGTCAAAACCATGATGATTGGCCTTAGCCTCACCACGGCCTTTACCCTGGTGTTTCTGATGCTGATGTTTAAACCACAATGGTGTCGTAAAAGCAGTGCCATTTGGACCACGCTGGTGGGCATTGTCGGCCTGGCCGCCTGGCAGTTTGTGCCCGCCGTGCCTGAGTTTTTCAAAACCACTTTGCCCTTTATCAACCACCCAATTTACCTTGAGTGGCTCTTGTGCGGCACCACCTTCTTCTTGGTGGCCCTCTTTGACAAACGACGCGTGAGCGTTGCTGACACGCCCGAACTGGCCTAAGATCAGCGCCCAGCCAAACAGACCGCGGGCCCAACTCAAAAAACAGCGCGTCAAAAAAGCCCAGAGCGCATCACGCCTCTGGGCTTTTTTGCCCCTGACCGAGCGCCGTTTAAATCCCGCGCAACAGTTCGTTAATGCCTACTTTACCACGGGTCTTGGCGTCGACTTTTTTCACAATCACCGCACAATAAAGGCTGTACAGGCCATCTGCCGAAGGCAGGCTGCCCGACACCACCACCGAGCCGGCCGGCACGCGGCCATAGGTCACGGTGCCGGTTTCCCTGTCGTAGATCTTGGTCGACTGACCAATGTACACGCCCATAGAAATCACCGCCCCTTCTTCGACGATCACGCCCTCCACGATTTCAGAGCGCGCGCCAATAAAACAATGGTCTTCAATAATGGTTGGGCCGGCCTGCAGCGGCTCTAGCACGCCGCCGATGCCCACGCCACCAGACAGATGAACGCCTTTGCCAATCTGCGCGCACGAGCCCACCGTCGCCCAGGTGTCTATCATCGCGCCCTCGTCCACATAGGCCCCAATGTTCACATACGACGGCATCAACACCGCATTTGGTGCCACATAAGCCCCACGTCGGGCCACGGCGCCGGGCACCACGCGGATGCCGGCGGCCTCAAACTGGGCCTGATCCCACTGCGCAAACTTGGTCGGCACTTTATCAAAGGTCCGGTTAACCCCGTCATCGGCCACCGTATTGGGGCGGATGCGAAACGACAGCAGCACGGCTTTTTTGACCCACTCATGCACCACCCAGCTGCCGCTGTGTTTGTCCGCGACGCGCAGCGTGCCCTGATCCAAGGCCGAAATGACGGCATCAATGGCGCTGGCCACCTCAGTCGTCACCGTTTCTGGCGTGATCTGGCTACGGTGGTCAAAAGCAGTTTCAATAATAGATTGGTATTGGTTCATTTGATTTCTCGAGAGTTAAGGCTGAGAAATGACCAAATCAGCAGGCACCAAAGGCGATGCCAACGGCTGGACACATTCAGTTTGTAAATGTTGATAGAAGGCAGAAAAAGGCAAAAGTTCAGAGCCAAAGCGCGCCAGATGCGGCGTGTCCATTTGGCAATCGATCAGCCCCACGCCACAGGCGTGCAAATGGCGCACCGCATGCACAAAGGCTATTTTAGAGGCATTTGGCGCCAGCGCAAACATGGATTCACCAAAAAAGACGCGTCCCACTTGGACGCCGTATAGGCCGCCCATGAGCAGCCACTGCCCATTCTGGTCCTGTCGCCAGTACTCAAACGAATGGGCGTGACCCGCCCGATGCAGTGCAGCATAGGCGCTGAGCATGTGTGGGTTAATCCAGGTGCCGCCCTGTTCTGGGCGAATGGCGTCGGCGCAATGCTGCATGACCGGCGCGAAGGCACGATTAAGGGTGACTTTATAAGGGGTATTACGGAGGGATTTTTGCAAAGACCGGCCCACATGTAGCTTAGGCGGCAGCAAGACAGTACGAGGAGACAGAGCCCACCAACAAATAGGCTCGCCTTCAGAAAACCAAGGAAAAACGCCCTGTTGATAGGCCGCCAACAGCTGTGGCACGCTTAAGTCACCGCCGATCGCGATCAAACCATCATTGTCTACAATGGCTTGTTCTATCATCGGCAAGGTGAATTCAAAGACGCCCACATGGTCCTCAGTTTACTTGGTTAGGCTTTACTCTGGCTTTTGATTTGGCAATCAGGACACACACCATACATATACAAAGCGTGGTCTATCATCCGGTAGCCTTCTTCTTTGGCAATTTGCTCTTGGCGTTCTTCGATTTTCTTGTCAAAAAACTCGGTAATTTTGCCACACTCAACGCACACCAAATGGTCATGATGACCCCCACGGTTTAATTCGTAAACCGCTTTACCCGTTTCAAAGTGATGGCGCACCAAAATACCCGCTTGTTCAAACTGAGTCAGCACGCGGTAAATCGTGGCAACACCGATGTCCGCGTCTTCTTCCAGCAGCAGACGATAAATGTCTTCGGCTGATAAGTGACAATTCGGGCACTGGTCAAACAAGTCTAAAATTTTCAGTCGGGGAACGGTCACTTTTAGCCCGCTGTCTTTCAGATAGTTCACATGGTTCATAAGGAATATCACTCAAGTATAAATTACGGTTATAATACCTACTTAAACTGCTTTTGCCCACCGTTATGATGATTTAGCACCATGCTATCCTTCATCACCGCTAGGCGCTCTCCCATTTAAACAGTAAAGGCCACGCACATGAAAAAACAAGTTCTTTTAATTGCCTGTCTCGTTGCACTCAGTGCTTGCAGTGCACAACGCGTCTCTAATTTCCCATCGTACAAGCTCAAAGTAGAGCAAGGTAATGTGGTCACCGAAGACATGCTGGCACAATTACAAGCCGGTTTAACCAAAGCACAAGTGCAAAGTATCCTAGGTACGCCTTTATTGCAAGATGCGTTTCACGCCAATCGCTGGGATTATTCCTTCCTAACCAGCCGTAACGGCGTGGTGCAAAGCCAAAAATCTTTGGTCTTGTTCTTTGAAAACGACGTTTTGGTGCGTGCCACGGGCAGCGCCTTAGAAACCGAAACCCCAGCGGCTGAGGAAAAATAATCATGAATGCAGTGTTAAACGTGGCCATCGTCGGGGCCAGTGGCCGCATGGGCCGCGCCCTCATCGACGCCATCGTGGCGCAACCGCTGTGCACGCTTGTGGCCGCGGTTGAGCACGGCGACAGCCCCTTTATTGGCCAAGATGCCGGCCTATTCTCCGGCCACAAAACGGGCGTCGCCATCAGCCAAGACCTGACCGCCGCCCTGGCAACAGCCGACGTGCTGATCGACTTCACCCAACCCGAAGGCACGCTCAAGCATTTGGCCCTGTGTGCACAGCATCAGGTCAACCACATCATTGGCACCACCGGCTTTGACGATGCTGGCAAGGCGGCCATTGCCGCCGCCGCACACAGCGTGGGCGTGGTGTTTGCCCCCAACTTCAGCGTGGGCGTCAACCTGACCTTTGCGCTGCTAGACTTAACTGCCCGCGTGCTCAACGAAGGCTACGACGTCGAAATCCTCGAGGCCCATCATCGCCACAAGGTCGACGCCCCTTCAGGCACGGCCTTACGCATGGGTGAAGTGATTGCCGACGCCCTTGGTCGCGACCTCAAAACCTGTGCCGTCTACGGCCGCGAAGGCCATACCGGCGCACGCGACCCCAATACCATAGGCTTTGCCACCGTTCGCGGCGGCGACGTGGTCGGCGACCATACCGCCCTGTTTGCCACCGATGGGGAACGGGTCGAAATCACCCACAAGGCCTCTAGCCGAGCCACCTTTGCCAACGGCGCCGTACGCGCGGCCCTATGGCTACAGCAGCAGGGCGGCGCCGGGCTATTCGACATGCAAGACGTGTTGGGCCTGAAAAACCGCTAGCCCCCTCAGGCTGGCCACAAAAAAGCTGCGGACACCCCGCAGCTTTTTTTTGATGGCGTCATCAGGCCCGATGAAAATGCTGTAACGGCCCCACACCTTCGCCCACGTCTAGCTCATCGCTGCGGGCAATCGCCATGGCCACATAGTCTTTCGCCTGCTGCACGGCCACCGTCAGGTCGCCATGGTGTTGAATATAGGCCACCGCCAGCGCCGACGACAGCGTACAGCCGGTCCCATGGGTATTCATCGCCAGGCTGCGAGGCCCGGCATACAGCCGCGGCGCCTGACCCGCCACGCACAAACAGTCAACCGCATCCTCGGTGACCGGCAGGTGACCGCCTTTGAGCAAAACCGCCTTCAAGCCCATGGCGCACAATGCCTGTGCCTGCTGCACCATGGTGGCCACATCGCTTGCCTCGGGCTGGCCCAACAGCCTCGCCGCCTCCGGCAGATTGGGCGTCACCAGATCAACCATGGGCAATAGCTCAGTCTTTAACAGCACGCCCGCCTCACCGCTTAAAAACGCCTGGCCGGTCGTGGCGGACAGCACCGGGTCTAAGACCACAAAGCCCGGTCGCCAGCGCCGCAATACCGCCATCACCGCGGCCACGCTGTCGGCGCTGGTCAACATCCCCACCTTCACCGCGTCAATCCGAATGTCGGCAAACACGGCATCGCACTGCGCCACAATCATGGGCCCGGGCACCGGATGAACCGCCTGCACCCCCAGCGTGTTTTGCGCCGTCACCGCCGTGATGGCGCTACAGCCATAGGCCCCAAGCGCGGCCATGGTTTTTAAATCCGCCTGGATGCCGGCGCCGCCGCCAGAATCAGACCCCGCAATGCTCAAAACGTGCACCTGCGGCCTCTTTGCTGCTTCAGCCATCATCACCCCTCATGCCTCAAAAAAAAGCCAGCCCGAAGGCTGGCACTGTGTGATGCTGTTCCGCGTCAAGCAGCGTCTGGCACCGCGTCCACGCTGGCCTCCGTGCCATCGGGCACCACCGATTCAGCCTCTGGCGTCGCCGCTGGGGCGCCCTGCTGACCAGGTGCACCCGCGGCCGCACCCGGCAACGGGGCGACACCGGCGTGTTCTTCCGTGTCTTCGTCAAAGTTTGACCCCAACATCACGCCCGCATCGAACAGCTTGTCGTTAAATAAGAGGTTGCCGTCTTGCAGGCGCACCCGCAGATTCACAACCTTATCCGTAATGGTCAAATAGCCTTCTTCACGCATATTGATGATCATACTGTCGACCATATACTTGGTGGTCTCTTCAATTTGGCGAATTTGCTCCTGCTTGTCATCCCCTTCACCCACATCAAAGAGGTTGGCCGCCTGAGCCGCCGCCATGTCGCCTAAGAACGCCTGCGGCACGTCGATGTCCATTTTGACATCCACTTTGCGCAAGAACGAGGCGAAGTTACTCATGTCGGCTTCTTCCACACCCTTAAAGTTCATGTGCCCAGCCGCGGACAAAAGGCCTTGTGGCGTGGTCAGTTTAAACGTTTTCAGGCTGATTTGTGGATTGTGCACCAATACCGCCAAGACCTCGTTGTTGATGAGTTTCAGCATTTCCTCTGCATAGCTTTCGCCATTCAACGCCTTGGCAGACAAATCTTTCAAAGCCTTGGTCCACGCCGCCATGCTGGCTGCGTGCAGGTGATCGCCCACCACTTCAACCTCTAGCGGGCCATAAACGTCGCGCCCCAAAGTGGCCTTGGCAAAACGCACCTGGCCGGTGGCCTTCACAAAGTCAGCGCTGTCGGCAGCCGCCATGTCACTGCTGAAGTGAATGTCGTCCACGACGATGCTCTTGGTGTCGCTGTTCAGAATCGGCTTGATCAACGCACCAAACTGCAGCTTGTTCACCATGCCCAGCAGCTCATCAACCTTGGCCTTATCTTCTTCACCCCAGGTCACCGCAAAACGCTTCACGTCTAGCTGATTCTGGCCCATCCATAAGCCCGTGGGGGCGGTTAGTCCGGAGAATTGATATTGGAACCCATCATAAGACACGCTGGACTGGTTGCTCATTTGCCACACCATGCCCGGCATGGTTAGCTCGCCAATCATTTCGTCAAAGTTACCCTTGTAATCGACCACAAACTGAAAGCCCTGCCATTTGATGTTGGTGTCAGACAGGCCTTTAAAATCAAAATCAGGGCTGTCGATGTTAATGGTGCCCCCGCCAAACAGGCCCAAGGTCTGATGAATCACCAAGGGGGTTTTGTCGGTAAACAGCAACAACAGGCCGCGATTCATTAAGTCGGGATACGCGATGGTGCTGTCAACCTTGGCCCGTGCCAATGAGAATCCGCCCACAAACGGGCCATGTTTGATGTGATTGGTGATTTGAATGCCCTCGCCCATGGTCTGGCGTATGTTTTCCACCACATCCTCAGGCAGGCCATTGATTAAATCTTCCTTAAGCTTAATGGTCATGGTTTCGGTAGACGAAAACCAACGACGTTCGTATTGACGAGACAATACCTCAACCATAGGCGACTGCGCCAACAGCTGGTATTGCTTGGCCAATGAGGCCTCGGCCTTACCACCAAAGTAATAAGGCAAAAGCAAGGCCGCTGCGGCCAATACCACCGCCACACCAGCGACCCCTAATTTAAACACTTTACGCATGTCCCAATCTAACTTTCATGGATTAGAAAAGAGAAAATCATAGCATGATCCCCTGTAATATGTATATGTATGGGCTGAGTTAAACCGAAATAGAGCCTGCTCTCTAGATTATTGGCACACAACCCTCTATAATGTCCAAACAAGCATTTAAAACGAAACGGGCCACTCTTAAAAAAGCCCGCCTCAACAAGACTCAACACACATACATTGGGCCGACGGCCGGCAACGCGTCATCTATTGCCCCCCTTACGGTTCAAAAGAAGGATATCCATGATCATGAACGGCTTGTTTGACTTACCTTGGTACGGCGTTGTGCTGGTTACTTTGGGTTTGACTCACATCACCATCGCGTCTGTCACCATTTACCTGCACCGCAGCCAAGCACATCGCGGCGTGGACTTACACCCTATTGTGAGCCACTTCTTCCGCTTCTGGCTGTGGTTGACCACCGGCATGGTCACCAAAGAATGGGTGGCCATCCACCGCAAACACCATGCCCGCTGCGAAACCGCTGAAGACCCACATTCACCCCAGGTACTGGGCTTAAAGGCCGTCCTATGGCGCGGCGCTGAACTCTACCGAGTGGCGTCTAAAAACCCACAGCTGGTGGAACAGTTTGGCAAAGGCACGCCCGACGACTGGGTTGAACGCAATATTTACACCAAGCATTCTGGCTTAGGCATTTTCGTGATGCTGGGCATTAACCTATTGTGCTTTGGCTTAATCGGCATCACCATTTGGGCCATCCAAATGGTGTGGATCCCCTTCTGGGCCGCCGGCGTGGTCAACGGCCTAGGCCACTTCTTTGGCTACCGCAACTTTGAAAACGAAGACGCGGCCACCAACCTAGTGCCTTGGGGCATCATCATCGGTGGCGAAGAGTTGCACAACAACCATCACACCTTTGGCAGCTCGGCCAAGTTTTCCTACCACTGGTATGAATTTGACCTAGGCTGGATGTACATCACCATCATGAAATTCTTTGGCTTGGCCAAGGTACGCAAGGTGGCGCCCAAGCTGGCCCATGATGCACAGCACGTCATCACCATGGAAACCGTGCAGGCCGTCATCCACAACCGCTACCTTTTGGCCACCCACTTTGCCAAAGAGCTGAAGGAAGACTACCTGCCCGAGTTGGAACAGATTAAGTGCAAGCTAGACGCCAAGCTGGCGTCACACAATCTGGAAAAGCTGACCAGCAAGCTGTTCAAAAAAGAAGCCATTGCCCTCAATGAGCAAGAGCACAGCCACCTTCAGTCGCTGCTGGCCCACAGCCCCATGTTGCAAAACATCTACGCCATGCGCCAAGAGCTCAGCACCTTATGGCAGCGCTCTAGCTTCTCGCAAGAAGAGCTGCTGTTCAAGCTTAAAGACTGGTGTGATCGCGCCGAAACCTCAGGCATTCAGTCTCTGGCCCGCTACGCGCAGTCACTAAAGGCCGCCAAGCTCGCCTAAAGCCCCCATCGACCACAAGCCAGTGAAATTTCACTGGCTTTTTTATTTTAAGGGGCTAAAATAATAGCCCTCTAGCGGCTGCCTGCCTGCCCACAGCAAGTATGTTCAACCGTATGCCCACCCTTAATCCAGAGCCATCACCATGCGATTCATCCAATTCAAACGCCTTTTGGCCATGCTCATCTTGCCGTGGGCCCTGGCCATTGCCCTCCAAACCGCAGGACGGGC
>JAGNPU010000328.1 GCA_017989485.1 Neisseriaceae bacterium | reverse complement strand
TGGCCAGCCAACGCCGGCCCTAATGGGCTTTGCCCGTTCTTGTGGTGCCGAAGTGGCCGACCTACACGTGGTCAACGATGGCAAGCAAGACGTTTACGCCTACGAATTTTTACAGCAAGGCCAGCCGCTGGCGGCCTTAATCAGCGACATGATACAGGTCGCGGTCAAAAAACTGCCCATCCCTAAGGTGATGCGCTGGGGGTCGTCTACCCATCAGTTTGTGCGGCCCGTCCACGGTCTGGTCATCATGCACGGCAGCCGCCTGGTGCCTGGCAGCGTTTTGGGCTTAGAAAGCCAAAACTGGACGCTGGGCCACCGCTTTTTGAGCACCGACCCCGTGGTCTTGGCTCAGGCACAAGACTACCCCCGCCAAATGCACGAACAGGGCAAAGTCATTGCCAGCTTTGAGGCCCGTCGCGCCTTAATCAGCAAACACCTCGACAGCGCCGCCGCCGGCCTAAACGCCAGCATTGCCGCCGACGCCGATTTGCTGAACGAAGTGACCGCCCTAGTAGAGTGGCCAGTGGTATTAGAAGCAGGCTTTGATGCCGAATTCTTGGCCGTACCACAAGAATGCTTGATTTTGACCATGCAGCAAAACCAAAAATACTTCCCCTTACTCAATGCCGAAGGCAAGCTCATCAATCGCTTCTTGCTGGTGTCTAACCTAGAAGCGCAAGACCCTAGCCACATCATCCAGGGCAATGAGCGCGTGCTGCGCGCGCGCCTGTCCGATGCGGCCTTCTTCTTTGAGCAAGACAAAAAACACCCCCTAGAAAGCCGCCTGCCGAAACTGGCCAACGTGGTCTACCACAACAAGCTGGGCAGCCAACGCGACCGCATCGACCGCATCCAAGCCCTGGCCATCAGCATTGCCGGCCAGCTGGGCGCCAACGTGGCCCAAACCGAGCGCGCCGCCCTATTGGCCAAGGCCGATCTGGTCACCGGCATGGTCGGGGAATTCCCTGAGCTACAAGGCACCATGGGCAAATACTATGCCCAACACGACCAGGAAGACGCCGTCGTGGCCGCCGCGATTGAACAACATTACCAACCGCGCTTTGCCGGCGATGCGCTGCCAGAGGGCCCTGTTGCCACGGCCGTGGCCCTGGCCGACAAGCTGGAAGCCCTAGTGGGCATTTGGGGCATTGGCCTCATCCCCACCGGCGACAAAGACCCGTATGCACTGCGCCGTTCGGCCCTAGGGATTTTGCGCATGCTGCTCAACAGCCCGCTCAACCTCAACACCCTGATTCAGGCCACCAAAGACAGCCTCCAAGCCTACACCTTGAGCGAAGACACCGCAGAAAAGGTGTATGAATTCATGCTGGCCCGTCTGGCCCACCTGCTGGCCCACGACTACGACCAAGACGTCATTGCCTCGGTATTGGGCAAGCAACCCGATGTATTAGACACCGTCGTGGCCAAACTGCAGGCCGTCACGGAATTCAAAACCCTGCCTGAGGCCGCCGCCTTGGCCAGCGCCAATAAGCGGGTTCAAAACCTGTTGAAAAAAGCCGACGGCACCCTAGGCGACGTCAACGCCAGCTTGCTACATCTGCCCGCAGAACAGGCGTTACAGCAGGCCATGGCCGCGGTTTTACCACAGGTGCAAAGCCACTTAAGCGCACACGCCTATCCAGAAGCCTTATCGGCCCTAACCCGCCTCAAGGCCCCCGTCGACGCCTTTTTTGAAGACGTCATGGTGATGGACCCAGACCCCGCGCTGAAGCAAAACCGCTTAAATCTGTTAAACCAATTGGCTCAGGCATTGAACGCCGTGGCCAATATTGCCCAACTCGACGCCGCCCATTAAGCGTGGCGTCCGACCGCAACCTGACCCAGCAATCCGGCCCAAGCCGAGTGGCTGGGTCATGATTGCCTTGCCTTGACGGGCCCAGACTAAGGAATGACATGATTATTGATTGCGCCCAGTGGCATTATGAAGACGACTTTCCGCCTAAGCTTCCCCAATCACAAGCCAGCACCCACATTGGGCTGTTTTTATGCTGGATCATCATGAACCACCTTGAGAGCGAGCTGCTGGCCGAACACCTGGTCGACGATTTGGCTCAGGTCCGCGCCCGCACGATGACGGGCCGAGACTTTCTTCTCAACCTGGCCGAAGGCCAATTGCTAAGCGACGACCTTAGCCCCGTCGGCCTGGCCTTTACCCAAGCCTATTACCAAGACGAGGCGCAGGAAGGCTATGGCCAATACATGGTGGATTACTATTTGGCGCTGAACGTGATGAAGCTGCCCTCGCTCTACCATGTCTTGGACAGCTGGCACCAATACGACCTCGTGGCCAAGCACATAGATGTGGCGTACGCCGCCTGGCAAGCCGCCCAGACCGAGCAGGCCCACCCATGAAGCTCATCATCTTAGACCGTGATGGCGTGATCAACAAAGACCGCGACGACTTCGTCAAAAACGTGGATGAGTGGGAGGTGCTGCCCGGCAGCATGGACGCCATAGCCCTCTTGACTCAGGCAGGCTACACCATTGCCGTGGCCACCAATCAGTCTGGCCTAGGCCGTGGCTATTTCAGCATGCACGACCTCAACCAAATGCACGCCAAAATGCATCGCCTGGTGCAACAGGCCAGCGGCCGCATTGATGGGATTTGGTTTTGCCCCCACACCAACGCCGACCATTGTGATTGCCGCAAGCCCAAACCGGGCCTGGTCGAAGACATACTCGAGCGCTTTGGCGCCGACGCCCACAACACCATCATGGTCGGCGACAGCCTGCGTGACCTACAGGCCATAGAGGCCGTCGGCGGCAAGCCCTTTCTGGTTTTAACCGGCAAAGGCAAAAAAACCTTGAGTACGGCACAAGATCATTTGCCCAACCACACCGAAATTTTTGATGACTTGATGGCGGTTGCCGAGTACCTGTGTACGCCCGACGCCACCCCACAAGACT
>JAGNPU010000327.1 GCA_017989485.1 Neisseriaceae bacterium | reverse complement strand
GGCCAAGAAGGTGAAGCTGGTCAGCAATAGGTATTTGTCGGTGAACAAGCCAAAAATCATTTCTTGAACAATGCTGCCATCTGGGGAAAAATGCCCTTTAAGCAAGGCTGAGGCTTTGAACGACAGGCCCACCAACAGCATAGACGCGGCCAGGTTAATCGCAATGTCCTTCAGGCCGATGGCGCGGGGCTGCCAATACGCTTCAGAAGAGGTTTGGCCACCGCCGGCTTTGGCATTGGCTTCCACGGCATCAATGTGCGGCGTTGGGTAGCTCTTACGGAAAAAACGCATGCCGGTCATGCCGATCAAAATGATGATGTAAATCACCATCATCAGGTTGTCGGCCACCGTGGTCGAAGCCACCATGTCTTGGCTAGGCTCCAGCTTGGCCACCATGGCGGCAAAATTCACCCCACCACCGGTGTAAGACGCCCCAATCATGCCGCTGATTTTGTCCAACTCTGGGATGTACTGTCTCAGCGCAAAAAACGCCAACACCACCCCGGCCATGGTGCCGATGGAGCTGAGCAAGAAGATGAACAGCAAGCGCCCACTCTCTTTAAAAATGGTGTGAATGTTCACCTGAAACAGCAATAAGGGAATCGCCAGGGGCACCACATAACCCCATACCACGTCGTAAACCGGCGCATCCGTCGGCACCAGCCCAAAGTTCGAGGCAAATAAGGCAATGACCAGTGCGATCACCGCCCCAGAAAGCTTTGCCGCCCACTGATAGCGTTGTTCTAAAATAATGGCGGCGGTCGCGCTCACCATAATGAAGGCCCAAAGGCCAAACGTATTGTCTGCCGCAATCCAAGTTGTCATGCTGTTTCTCCTAAGTCTTTTCTGATTTTATTAAGGTCTAACGCTTACGGCTGCGCCGCCGCATAAAGGGCATGCGGTCGGCCTGAGTAATGGGCCCAAAGCTGATTGCCGTAGTCAAAATGCCACCACTCTGTCGGTAAATTGGTAAAGCCGGCCTGTGCCATGGCATGGCACAGCAGGCGGCGGCGATAGTTAATCACGCCGTCGCGCGTCTCGTCGGTTTCGTAAAACGCCGTCCACGAGGCCAGTTCAGGGCTGTCAAACGCCGAGCCCATGTCTAAGGCCACGCCGGTGGCCACATCAAACAGGGTCAAGTCCACCGAACCGCCGGTCAAATGGGGGCTGGGCGCACCATCGTTTTGACGGGGCATGGCCACAAACTGGTTTAACACCTGTAACCGCTCTGCCTCAGAGGCATCCGGCATCCGCAGGCACAAGTCGTCGGCAAACAGCTGGCGCAACGCCACCTGCACTTCAAACGGTCGCCAGCCATCAAGCAATCGCAATCCCATGTGCTCAGGCAACAAGGCCAGCACCGCATCAAGGCGCTGCGCCACGTCGGCACGCAGCCAAATATCGGGCAAGGCGCCAGGAATTTGGTCGGCAAAATAGGCCGAACACACCTGTAGGCGCGGCTGAGCCTCTACTTTTACCAAGGGTTCAACCGTTGCCTGAATCGGCGTGTTCGCCACCGCGGCCCAATCGGGTTCGGCCTGGGCCAAAATGGCGGGTAGATGGGTGTATGACATGACATCCCCTTAAGTCTATTTCTAATCTAAGTAATCAATAGGAACAGCCAAAGCTTATTATGATGGTGCTTATGCTTCGAATTGGCCAAAGAAGGCCTGTAGCTGTTTGTTTTTTTCGAGTCGTTCTTTAAGGTCTGGGCCCAACTGACTGGCCACTTCACTCAACAATAAATTCAGCACCGACACCAAGGGGGACATGCTGTCCCAGAACTGACCGGTTTCGGTACGCACCATTAACACGTCGCCGGCCAACTCATGCGCCCAAGGGCAATACACGTCGGTGATCAAGGCAAACGGCAAAGACTGCTCTGCCGCTGCCTGACACAAACGCTTGGTTTGTTTGGCATAGGCACGCATGTCGCTGGTGATGAGGTAGGGGCGTTCGATTTCGCTGTTGAGTGATTCCAAATAAGTCCCTGAACTGCCCTCGGCGTAATAAACGCGTGGGCGCAGGTACTCAAGCAAAGCAAAGAAGTGGTTCATGATGCCGCGCATAGACTGCACGCCAATCACAAACACGGTGTCAGCATGCACCAGCTGATGCACGATGCGCTGAAACGGCACGCTTTGACGCAAAGCATGTGCGTGCTGAATGGCTTCTATTTCCAGCTGCAAGGCATGATTGACGTCGGGGGCGTGTTGCTGCTGAGCGGCGTAGCGGTCCGTCACCAGCCAGGGTTTGACATCGTTGGCGCGAAGCGCATGCTTCACGTCTTCGATGTTCTTAAAGCTTAAGCTACGAAAAAACCGTCCAACAGTCACACCACTCACCCCTACGGCCTGGCTGATGGTCTCAGCCGTTTCATAAGGCAAGTAATCCAAATTGGCGAGGATGTAAGTCGCCACCTTTTTGAACGTTGGCGTCATCGAGGCAAACTGCGCCTCTATCCGCTGAGCAATGGGATTGCTGGACATTGGTTTCTCTTTTGATGTGTGTGCTTGTTATTTTGTTAACATTCTATATCACGACTTTATTTTGTCAACACAGGCATATGAATAAAATACTTAAAAAACATTTAACTAGTCATAGCTAACGATTAAGGCCTAAACAAGGTCATGCCAAGAGCATTTCAAGGCAGCCAAAAGGCCTTATGCCATCAGGCCTACATCATATTCGGCTTCGTGACGCCCAAATGTTGGTAAAAAAACCACATTCTGAACATTTCTTAACAATATTTGTTATTTTTTTTACATAGAAAAATAAAAGGCCTCACCAACCACGGGCCAACCCCCTGTCCGAGCACAAAAAAAACGCGCCCTGGGCGCGTTTTTAAACAAATGCTTATTAGTATTTAACAAACTTAAGCGGATCAACCGGCTGGCCTTTTTGGCGCACCTCAAAGTGCAGCTTAGGCG